>WQRS01000057.1 GCA_009786615.1 Treponema sp.
TTCCCTGACGAGTTGGCTCTGGCTATCTGCACGGTTTTGCTTGTTGCCACCGGGAGCGCTTCGGCGTTGATGCCCTGACTGCGCACCGCCGCCCCCATGTATTCAGTCGATATTGCGCCCATGTTCGACAAAAGCACCTTCACCCTTTTGTTGCCGCGTATTTTCACCCGCTCACCTGATTTGGCGTTGTCAAGGCGCAGTTGATCGTCAGAACTTCCCGCTGACGGGTCGTAAATGAACTTCCAGCCGTTGTCAAAACGCTCTGCTTCTATTTCGCCCTTTTTTGCGCGGTAGCCGTCGATTATGTCCAGAAACGCCTCGACCCTTGTGTCAATGCCGGCATCCGCCGAGTGCGAATCCAGTTCCAATACAAGGAAGGGCTTTTGCCCCATAATCCACTTGACGTAATGGAGGACGAATGAATCGGGGGCGCAGGAAAAGTTTGTAACAAATGTAAGGTAAATATTGTCCTCTCGCTTCAGAAGTGATGCCGCTTTTACGTCCTGCTGGCAGTAGTACCAGTACATATTGTCGAATATTTCTTCTCCCTCAAAGGGAAGGATGTCAAACGGCACAATCGAATAGCCGCGCGTTGTAAACTTCCTCGGTATTCCCATGTTTGCCTCAGGGGTGAAGGCGTTGTACGGCCTTCCCAATAAGGCGATGACCGGACGGTCAGCTTTCCTTGCGTCCGCAAGCGCTTCCTTGCCGAGCTTACGTATCGCGTCAAAGTACGCGTTCTGCTTTTCAAGCGCGGCGGTAAAAGCCGCCTTCGTTTCGGCGTGGCTTATGCCCAGCATATCACCCATCACCTGAAAAAGCTCAAGCGCCTTCTCGTTGCCGAACTTAAAACTGACCACAAGGGGAAGCCACTTTTTCTTGTCGATGTCCGGAAACGCTTTTTCTATGTAATACGGGAGCGCCTGCGTAATCGGGCAAAAATTGGCGTGGACTTTTTCCTCGTAACTGGGCATATCGCGGAAATGCGGCAAAAGCACGAAGTCCGCGCCTTTGTCAAGGCAGTCCTGCACCGCCCCGTGCGCAATCTCTGCGGGAAAGCAGTACTGCGCCTCCGCGCGCGCAATTCCCTCGTGCGCCACTTCTTCGGAGAGAAAAGTTTTGATGCCCAACTCGTGAAAAAACCACGAATAAAGCGGGTACAGGGTGTGGACGGAGAATGCGCGAGGGATGCCGATGGTGAAGTTTCTCTCAGCTTTTTCCATTGCTGGAGCCGCATATTCCTCAAACAGCATTTTCTGCCGTATCTGAACGTAATCAAAAACCGGCACATCTTTCACAGATTTTCGTATATTCGTGTACTTGTTGCACCGTCCTCCGAACATATATTTGCGCCCGCTTACGTTCAGAACCTGAATGGGACACAGATTTTCACAGCTTTTGCAGGGGAAAATGCGATCATAGCCGATTTCCTGAGCTAAAAGATCGTCGATAACGATGGCGCGTTCGTCAAGAAGCCCGTCGGCGTGTTTGCGCTTGGCGAGCAGGGCAACGCCGAAACAGCCTGCCAACTCAGGTGAAGGCGGCACTAGGATTTCCTTGTCAAGAAGCATGGCGAAGGCGAGCGGTACGGCGGGATTTTTCGCAACGCCGCCCTGCAAAAAGACCTTGCCGCCTATGGTGCGGTTGCCGACAACGCGGTTAAGGTAGTTGGCGACAATTGAACAGACGATGCCTGCAGTGATGTTTTCGCGGGTTGCGCCCTGCTGGACTGCCTTGCGGATGTCGCTGTTGATAAACGCCGAACAGTGTTCGCCGAACTTCAAAGGCGCATCGGCGTTAAGCGCGATTGGTCCTATGTCTTTGGCGCTGGTGATGGAAAGATCCCCCGCCGCGCTTTCTTCGAGGAACGATCCGGTTCCTGCCGAGCAGGCTTCGTTCATGGCGTAGTCTATGGGCACACCGTTTTTCAGGAGCACGTATTTTGCATCCTGCCCGCCTATCTCAAAAATCGTCTCCACAGAGGGGTCGAAAAAGGTCGTTCCCACCGCATGGGCGATAATCTCGTTATATACGCCTGCTGTCTCAAGGAACACACCCAGTATCTCGCGGCTTGAGCCGGTGGCGGACACAAGGCGTATATCTACTGTCTTTTCCCCTGTATCGGCAAGAACTTTTTCCTGAATAACAGTAAGGCACTCTTTCAGCGCCTTTATCGGATCGCCGTGTGTCCTTCCGTAGTGGCTTGCGGCGATCTCATCAGTTTCCATATCAACAAGGCAGGCTTTGGTGGTGGTTGATCCGCCGTCTACACCAAGAATGTACTTATGACCGGGGCGCACTTTGCTTTCAGGTTTTTCAAAGGTTTTGACCTTCGAGATGCTGTCTTTCAAAGCGCCAAGNGTATCAAATCGTATCTCATTGGCTTTAAGAAGCTTATCCACAGGCGGAAGCGGACTGCCTGATTCGGGGGCAAGGATGGCCGCTCCAAGCGCCTCAAAAACGGACGCTGTTTCGGGGATGATAAACTCAATCTCAGGCGCTTTTTCCCTGATAAAGCGGGCTATGTGGCGGTTAAGCGTCATGCCGCCTGTCAACACAACCTTGCCCGACGTCACCTTCGCGCGCTTGAGGAAGTCGATAACCTTCACCGCCATCACATCCGACAGCGAAAACACGATGTCGTTTTTGGTCGCCTCTTTTTTGTTGAGTTTGTGTGTGCAGTCGCTTTTCATGAACACCGAACAGCGGGTAGAAAGCGGGTAAATTTTGGCGTCCTCAGGCACGGCAGATATGTCTTCAAGCGACATATTCATGCGCGCCAATTGCTGCTTCAAAAACTCGCCTGTTCCTGAGGCGCACTTGTTCCCTGAAAAGTTGTTGATAATCTTCCCGTTCGGGTCAAGTGAGTAAACGATTAAGTCTTCCCCGCCCATGCTTACCACTGCATCGGCGGTAATCCCCAGTGCTTTTAGGCCTGCCTCAACGCACAGCGGCTCAAGAGTGCCTGCCGCATCGAACATGAAACGCCCTTCGTTGCCGGTTACCAAAACAGGGATGCCCTCAGAAACATTCCCCTCCGTTAAAAGCCGCCGTGTGGCTGCCGCAAAATCGCCTTCGTGCGGCAGAAAGCCGCTCCAAACCGCCTGCCCGTTTTCAGCAAGCACCATCTTCAAACTTGTCGAGCCTATGTTAATGCCTAACGCTTTCATAAAACCTCTTCGTACCCTATTCGTCAAAATAGTGGAAATAATTGTAAAATAGCCGACTTGAAAAACAAGCCGATGGAACATAATACCCGTTGATGCCAATTACTTCAATATGGCAAAAGNTGACTAAAATAAAAATATATAAAGGAATCACTGATTCCTTAACTCACTATCTTATGAATTATCTCTAAAGTGGAGGCGGCACAGCGATCCCATGAAAAACCCTTGACCTGCTCAAGACCTAAGCCGCGGTATTCGCGGTGCATATCGCGGTTGGTTGTCAAGGAAACCATTCTGTCCGCCATGTCCTCAGCATTGCGCGGGTCAAAATACAATGCGGCGTGTCCCGCGGCTTCCGGCAGGGAAGCTGCCCTTGCGCACGCCACGGGAACGCCGCTTGCCATTGCCTCAAGCGCGCCTGATCCGAAGCCTTCGTACATGGAAGGGATGACGACAATGTCCGCCCCCGAATAAAGCTCAGGCAGGCTTGTGTAGGGAAAATGCCCTGTAAAGAAAATGTCGTTGCGGTACGCGGAAGCGGCGGCAGCGGCATTGACTTTTTCCGCGCCGCGGCTGTTGCCGCCTGCAAGGACAAGGCGGTGGGGGTACTTCGTCCGCTCCTTGAAAATGCCGAACGCCTTGATAAGCTTTACGTGGTTTTTAACCGGATGCTCAATCCTTGAAACATACAATACGTAGGGGCGGCGGAAACTGAACGGCTGTATGAGCACCACGCTTTCTTCTCCGCGCGAACGTGGATAAAACGCCTGAAAGTCAATGCCGTTGGGAATTACATCGATTCTGTTTTCCTTAATGCCTGTGATGTCAACCAACTCCTGTTTTACCCAGTTGGAGACGGCAATAATTCTGTCAAGCCGCCGCAACGCGCTTGGATAAACCATGCGGATGGCGGTGTTCAGGTATTCGAGCTTTCTCCGCTCCCACCAGGGAGCCATGTCATGAACAGTGCCGACAGTGGGGCAGGGGGAGCGCACAGGAAGCCTTTTGTGTGCGGCGGGGAAAAAGCACAAGTTCCACGCCCGGCTTTGGGCAAATTGTTGGTATTTAAAGACATGCCAAAAAAAATTCGCCGCGCTGCCGTTTACGGCGCACTGTGGAACAAACTCCATGTCAGGTGCGGATTCACTGAAGGCAAAGCGGTCATATTCCCAGCCAAAAAGTTCATAATTTGCGCCTGAAGGCGGAATCCGCTTAAGCAACTGCGATAGATAGACACCTACTGCTGATTCTCCGCTGTTACACGCAAAGGTGTTTATCCCTATTTTCATTGTCAAAAGCATACCAAGATTTTCCGGAAAAGACAAGTAATTTAAGGAATCACTGATACCTTAAGCTTGTTGTGTCAGCGGTTGAGATATTGCCGGATTGCCACTTGACTTGTTAGTTGCTAAGAAGTACAATTTACGTAAAGAAGAGGAGCATTGCCATGATAGCAAAGAGTGATATGCCCGGAGTCGGCGATAAATCATCCCCAGCAGGAACGAAACCGGAGGGCACACCATATCGGGTTCTTGTCGTTGATGATTCAATGTTTATTACCAAGCAGCTTGGTCAGATTTTTTCCTCCGAGGGATTTGACGTTGCCGGAACCGCTGCTGACGGTGCCCAAGGGGTAGAAAAATACAAAGAATTGCACCCTAATGTCGATCTGGTTACTATGGACATAACCATGCCGGTTATGGACGGAGTTTCAGCATTGGAAAAAATCTTGGAATTTGACAAAGATGCCTGTGTTATCATGGTCAGCGCTCTTGGAAAAGAAGATGTAGTGAAAAAATCCCTGTTATCAGGGGCGAAAAGCTATATCGTCAAGCCGCTTGACCGTAAAAAGGTTCTTGAGCGGGTCATCTCCGTCCTAAAGAAGTAACCGGAAAAGCAATTTTTTTAGTTCTCGAATTGCCAAAGAGCGGAAGAGGGTGGGGTTCGTCCGTTTGTATGATAGGTTTAACCATTTAAAAAAGATTACGCGAAAGAAGCGGTAATCTCCAATAATTAATGTGAGGAGATGTTTATGCGGCTTTTAATTCACAGAACGTACGAAAACGCTTGCCGCTGGACAGCGGATTTTATTGTCAAGCGGATAAGCGCTTTCGCACCCAGCCAAAGTAAACCCTTTGTTTTGGGGTTGCCAACCGGTTCGAGCCCTCTTGGGGTATACCGCCATCTTGTTGCCGATTACAAAGCAGGCAGGATTTCTTTTTCCAATGTCGTCACATTTAACATGGATGAATACGTGGGTATTGCGCCGAATCATCCCCAAAGTTACAGGCGTTTTATGGACGATAACTTTTTTAACCAAACTAATATCAACATTGAGAACACCCACGTACTTGACGGTCTTGCCGGAGATACCGAGGCTGCCTGCGTCGCGTATGAAAAGGCGATAAGGGCATTCGGCGGCATTGAGCTTTTTTTGGGCGGCATTGGCAACAATGGGCATCTTGCCTTTAATGAGCCGGGATCTTCCCTGAGCTCCCGCACCAGGGTAATGACGCTCACCTCAGGCACCCGCATTGCCAACGCCCGCTTTTTTGAAGGTGACCCCCAAAAAGTGCCGGCTCAAGCGCTTACTGTGGGCATTGGAACAGTCATGGATGCCAAAGAAGTGCTTATCATCGTTTCAGGACGCCAAAAAGCACACGCCCTGCAAGCCGCTGTTGAAGGCGGTGTAAGCCATTGGTGTCCGCTTTCCTGTTTGCAAATGCATCAGCACGCGATAATTGTATGTGATGAGGATGCGGCGGAAGAGTTAAGATACGACACAGTGCGATATTTTAAAGATATTGAAAAAACTGAAATTACGGGGTAAAATTATGTATAGATGGTACAGACAAAAAGAAAAGGAAGTCTGTTGGATCGCTTAAAACAAAGATTTAAGTTTTTTGCAACGGGCATCGAAATCGAAAAAAAACGCGCTTCCAAAAACGTACGTTACACCGGACGGGTAACCCAGCTCGTTTTACTTTTCTTTTTGGTTTTTTCACCTTTGCACGTTTTTGGAAACGAAAGCGACATTTCCCGTTTGGCAGCTTTTGCCGACCCNAGACGCATTTGGGGTTCAGGTGTCGAGCGCGTCATTGAAGAGGCTTTCAGGTTAAATTTCCAAACGCGCATAATAGCCGGTAGAGTAATGAACCTGCGCATTCCCTTTGGCATGAATAACGAGCGGGATACGCTGACTGAAGAGCCGTGGGGTTTTGTCGGTGCCGGTAAGGGAAGCCCCGCTTTCCTGTGGGAGCGGATAAATGCGCTTTTAGACAGTGAAGCTTTTCAGGAGTATGTGGCAACGCTTTCTGACGGCAGAGAGCGGGTGCTCATTTTTGATATGCCCTCCCAGACATGGACTTACTCGGTTGACCGCTTTGACATAGCAAGAATGCGTGCCGGGTTTTATCAGGGGCTGCCCCACCGTCCCCACGTTCTGCACTCNGGGCGCGGCGTGGATGAAACTGACGTATACAACTTCCTTTTTGCCGTTGGNCTGCTTGGGGTGGATTGTTCAGGCTTTGTGTGGCATATCCTAAANCACGTCGCGGCAGCCGGCGGTGTAAACNTGGGACGTGTACTTGCACACACTTTGGGAGCGGGTCCCGGGCAAGACCCCGCGTGGTTTGCCGGCACTGTCTTTTTTAACTCACGAAGCCAGCACATTGAAGCTGTCAGGGACACAATTTCAAGCCTACGCCCCGCCGATGTTCTACTTTTCAGATCAGAGGGCGGGATCATGGGGCATGCCGCAGTAATCCAGTCGATAGATTTTGCCAATGGAGTTATACGCTACCTTCAAAGCACTGATGAAGCGCCTTTTGCCGAACGCGGTGTTCACGATTCCTTTATTTTCTTCGACCCTGCTTTTCCCAACGTTTCCCTTTCAGATCCGTNCCTCGTGTGGACAAAGCAGCGCCACCCGCCGTTCCCCGGTGAGCGCGCTTCCGCTTTCACCAACGACGGCGACCGTTTCCGTGCTTTTCCGGAATATGGCGGCGGCAGGGTCGTGCGCCTTCGCCATGTGACTCAGGCTATCGAAAGGATAAACAGAGGGCTGTAGCCGTATGCAAAGCGGAATGAACAAGATTTTTTTGGGATTTCTGGCGGCGGTATCGATACTATTCATTTTTTGCCTGACTTTGATCGCTTGCCGTTTTGTTGACTTGCCGGTATGCAGCAACTCAGGTCACTGCTTTGCTTCTCCGCCGGCGAACATTTTTTCTTGCCGCACTTTCGGCTGTGCAGTTGAAAACGAAAGAATTTCTTCCCTGTCTGAAGGCCGCCCTGTCCGCGCTGTTGCCTGTTCGTGTCCGCGCCGGCCAATTAATGCCGCCAGCCCAATTAGCGAGCGCCGGTATGTTTTAGCTGGTTACGCCAATGCGCCAGCCTGCGCTGAACCTGAGCGATGGTCTTGTTGTAAGCCCTCCAAGCCTCGGTGAGTTGTCGCCTGTCATTTGGTCAATAAG
>WQRS01000058.1 GCA_009786615.1 Treponema sp.
GGCTGCGCAGGCTCAGGAAAAATTCTCACGTTTCTCATTCTGCACACAACAAGCGGCAAGCCGATAAAATAAAGCAGAAATCCAACGTAAAAAGCGATTTGTCCGATAAATACCGCGTTCATCGCCGGCGCTGTAACGCTTACGGCAACAATGCCCACAAACACAACAAACCAGGTTGGAAAAACTGATCCCAGCACAAAGTTTGCAACAAAGCGCCTGAAGAAAAANACCATCAGACAAATGTGCGTAATTACTGCGGCATACCAAATCGTGATTGCGATATCCGGAAAATACGGGCGTATGTATGTGCTCAGCAACATGACAGTCATTGTCGAANTTGGAAGCACACTTGCAGGAACAGGGATTTTGAGTTCTTCCTTTGCGTGCGGAGAATCCAAAAAAAGTTTGAGCGCAAATAAAACGAGAACAGCAAACGAAAAAANTCCGAGTATGTATCGTATCATTGTTCCGTGCTGCAATGGCTGCAAAAGATTTCCAAGCGTTGCAAGCCCCAGCGCCAAACCGCAAGTTGCCATTGGCACACTTCGTATAAACTTCATTGTGATTTACCTCCCTTAATCAACAACTTTTAAGTTAAGTTCCCGCGCAATAATTTCAGCCGTTTTTGCTGCCATTTCGCCTGTAAATGCAACGCATTGCTTTTTGTGCTCGCCGCTTGACAGATCCATACCTTTGACATGAATGTGGCAGCACAATGTGCCTTTGTGGTTATTCCTGAAGCTCTCCTGAAGTTCATAGGTCAGCGCCATGCATTTTTCGCTGTCTGTGCCTTGTGATGTTGGCTTTGTCCTTCCGAAAAAATATCCCAGACACACAACGCCGCCGGAAATTGCNCCGCACAAACATTTGGCGCGGCCTACGCCAACAGGAAAAGCGGAACCCGCTGAAACCAATTCCAGCGGCATATTNGGATCTATGTTTTTTCGNACCGAAGAAATTATCGCTTCAGAACAATAAAATCCCCCTATCCTGAAAACTTCTTCCGCATCATATTGCACTTTTTTTATGCTGATTTCTTTTTTCACAAAATTATCCCCCTGTTTAATTGGTTTACGAAACGACTTGAAGACCGTATTCCCGTGCGACAATCTCGCCAATTTTTGCTGCCATTTCNCCTGTGAATTGCGCGCACTGTTTTTTGTGCTCACCGTTTTCCATGTCTTTGCCTTTTGTAAGAATGTGGCAGCATAAATGTTTATGGTTTTTCTTAAAGCTGTCGTGCAGTTCCAATGCAAGTGTCATTGTTTTTTGGCTCATCGGATCAGTTATCGTTGTTGGATGAACTCGTCCAAATAAATATCCAAGACAGACAACCGCACCGGTTACCGCACCGCACATACATTTTGATCCGCCAACACCAACAGGAAAACCGGATGAAGCAGACAGAAATTCAATCGGCATACTTGGAGCAATATTGTTCCGCACCGAATAAACAATTGCTTCAGAGCAATAAAATTCCCCGTTAATGTAAGCTTCTTCCGCATCGCTTTTTATTTTTTCAATGTTAATTTTTTCATTAAGTTTCCTAACCATAAAACCTCCAATTGACATGTTGGAGAATTCTACATCGTGAAAAATTAATTGTAAAATGATATATTTCTATAAGTNANNCGNTACTTATTAAAATGAGTAATATTCGCCTGAATAAATCCGAGCATCCTTAAAGACTGCTCATCAAGCTCCATATTTTCTGCCCGCTCAATTGCCGCTGAAAACTCATTTGCTGTTTCCGAGCCTTCCCGGTTCGCGCGCGCAATTCCGCTGCCCAAAAGTACAAGCATCTGCTCACGCTGGAACGGCGTTGCGATTACCAGCGCTTGCAAAACATAAGCCGGATTTGCGCCAAAGCTGCGCAACAATTCCCTTCCAGCCGCCGCTTCTTCACCCGATTCCCAGTAATGATCAAAAACTGCCAGTATTTCACTCGCCGCGTCATCTTGCGTTGATGAGCGGCAGGAAATAATTAAAAAAGCGGCGGCAAGTGAAACGGCAACAATTTGAAAGCGGCTTAGTTGTTTTTTCACGTTCTTCATCACGTTTTATCCATTTCACTTGCAGGGTTTTTTGTCAACTTTTTCAGCGCGTCTTCAATGATCTCGTTGCGGGCTTTGGCGACTGCGTTGGGATGTATGGCGGAAATCGGTTCGCCGCTCCCTCCGGCTCCTGTGATTATCGAAACGTGATTCACCGGATAGTGGGCGAGCGTTTCGGTGAAGGGCTTAAAGAGGCTGTCGAAGTTGTCGATTAGCCATGCTGATTTTCCCTTTCCGGCTTCCTTTATCGTTTTTAGCGTTACTTCAAGCTGCTCCATTTCGGCTTTGGCAACTTCAAACCACGAACTCACTTCGGCTTTTGCATCAAGCACAGCTTTTTCTTTGTGTGCCTGCGCCGGGGTAAGTATTTCCGCCTTGTGGCGGTTGCGCAGAAGCTCGATGTTTTGCTTTTCCGCTTCCAGCTCTGCTGTAACGCCTGACACCCTTGCTTTCGCATCGGCAGAAACTTCCTCCACGCCGACTTGCTGGCGCTTGTTTTCCTGCGCAAGCTTAACTCTGGTTTCCGCTTTAAGCCTGTCAAGTTCGTTGCGGATGTTCTTGACCTCCGTTTCCGCCCGCCGTTTTTCCGACTGCTCCGCCGCCGAAGCTTTCGCCTCTGCCTGAGCTTCCCGTGCGCGGGTTTCCGCATCGGCAGACTGCACCCGCTTCAAAAGCGCGATGTACAGGTCAGGCTCCTCAACGCCGGGCAAACGGTGATCATCCACATCAGCGATGTTCATGGTAGTAATTTGAAGCCCGATGTTTTCCAAATCCGCTTTACACACATTGATCATCTTTGACACAAGTGCGTCTTTGTCCTTCATCACTTGTTCAGGTGTTACGCTTGCTATTGAATCACGCAGATGCCCTTCGATAATGTAACCTGCAATTTTTGCAAGTTCGCCGGTTGGAAGCGAGGTTGAGAATGCGGGTCACCGCGTATGAGCGCCCTGCTTCGTTGCCAGCGATGGCAAACGAAACGGTGGCTTTTACGTTCAGCGGAACGATGCCCGCCGCAATAGCCGAATCAACGACAACTTCAATTGTGATGGGCGTAAGATCAAACTTGGCGAAGCGCTGAAACAGGGGAATGACAAAAGCCCTGCCGCCTGAAAGTGTTCTGAAACCTTTGGCGCGTCCTGAACCGGTAACTACGCCCAGTTCGTTCCCGCCGACAATTTTCATGTTGGTGATAAGCTGGATGAGAATGGTGATGCCGACCAATCCTCCAAGAACTACAGCGAATACAATCACGAGTTACCTCCTTTTTCGTCCGGCGCGATAAACGATTTAATGTCCACCGCAAAAGTTTCAGTGAACATTTTGAGGAAATCGGCAAACGCTCTCGGTCCGCGATTGACGGCGCCTGAAAATCCTTCTTCGTCATTCATCACCACAAAGCTGTCAACATTGACGTTTTTTGCCGATTCCATGTAAGTCGCGTACAACAAAGGAAGCTTCTCTTGCAGAAACAATACCGCCTGCGCATCATTGCCGTATTTGGAAATTAGTTCCGCCTTGTTTTTCAAAATCGTGTTTCGGGCGGATCGCTTAATCGCCACCGCTTCCTGTTCGCCTTCGGCAATTATGCGCGCCTCTTCCTCAAGGGCCTGCGCTTGAAGGGTAAGGGCGGTTTGATTTTTCAGTTTTTGCAGTTCGACCATCATCTTTTGCACCGCAGCCTCGCCAGAGTTCGCCGCCTGCGCGATTGACTGATCCGCGCGAATGGACGCTTCTTTTACCAAACCCTGCGATTCCTGGCGGTACATTTCCAGTTCCTGCCGCGCGGCAATTATCGCCTCGTCAGCAGAGTTTTTTGCCACTTCCATGCGGCGGTGCGCGTCACTTTCTGACTGCTCGGCAATAGCCCGCAAACGGGATTCCTCAATTTCCACCTGCTGCCGTTTTTCCGCCAGTGTCTTTTGCGCCAGATTGGCGATGTAGTTGGAAGTGTCCCATATTTTTTGAAGCGAAACCGAAACGACCTTCATCCCAAACGAGCGCAAATCCGCGTTTATGTCAGAAAAAAGCTCGGTGCGAAAATGCGCGCGCTCACCTGCCCTCTCGCTATCCCCGTCTTCACCCTCCGCGCCTGATTCACCGGCATCGGCAATCTGCACCATGCCGATTGCCTGAAGCGGCGTGGCTTTGTTAAGCGCCCCGCGAAAATTGCCCACCAGCGTCTGCTGCACCTGATCGTGAATCTGCTTGGAATCCTTTCCCATAAGCCGTTCCACCGCGCTGTACAACATCGCTTCTTCATCGTCATCGATGCAAACACAGGCGGTGGCATCAGCTCCGACAGTGATGCCGTTGGCGCTGTTCACACCCTCAACCCGCACGTTGATGGGGAACACGTCCAAATCAAGCGAACCAACCGCTTGAAAATACGGGATGACGGCAGTGCGCCCCCGATTGACAGAAAACCCGAAGGTCTTTCCGCCCCGCCTTGTCTTTCGTCCGGTAACAACCATTATGCGGTTGGGCAGCGCAACTTTGATGATCATTTTTATCATGCCGATAAAAACGATAAACGCCCCCAAGCCAAGTGCGCCGTACAGGATGCCCTGCGCCATTTCCAAATTGCCAATATCAGCCATTGAAGCTCCTTCCTGTTAAACTTTGTTTTCCCTAGCGCAGCCGGTAATTAAAAAGCAGCGCAACGCGGTGGAATAAAAGCCTGCGTTGTCCTCCATCGTCCAGCAAAGCTAAATCCCGGTAAAAGTACATATCATCGGTGATGTTAAACGCTCCGTGGTTTCGGCGGGTTTGCATTTGAACAACAAGCGCCATATCCAGGCGCGGGTTAAGGGAAAAATTAAGAATACTTGAAAAAGTCCATTCCGAAAGATTTTCGCCCCAAAAATCCCCGTCTGCGCTGTTGTACAAGTTCCTGCGCGATTCCGCCATAAAAGCGACCGTGTTAAGTACGGGCGATAGCGGCATGTGATATCCGATCACGTAAGTCGCGTTGTACATCCAGCCGTTGCGGTTTTCCCTGGACGCGTTTTCAAATATCCACGAATCACCTGAACCTGCGCGTGTATAAGCGGCATAGCGGAATTCATGGCGGGTCATAAAAAGGACGTGATTCCAATAGCCGGGTAAAACCGCGCCCAGGTCAAACTGCAAAGTCGCGGCTCCCCAAGCGTTCCAGATTAGGCCGTCAAAAGCATTCCCGTCAATTTGCGAGCGCCGCGGGCCAAGCGCCTGATCATCATCGGGGTGGGGAATGTTAAGCCCGATGCCGTAGCCCAATGGCATATTCCATCCGGAGCCGGCAAGCCCGCCGCCTGAAAGCACAAAAAATGCCGCCGGTGTCCAGTTAATTTCAGCAATCCCGTTAAGCGAAACCGGCGAAACTTCGGCGGATAAAACCGCAGCGATATTGTTCCCGCCAGTCAGCGGATGTGTGCCTTGCAGAAAAGGAAACTCAAAACTCTGCCGTATAACAAACTTTACCTCAGGAGATGAAGAAGTCTGAAGCTCCAAATATGTCGATGAGCTTATCCCTTCTTCCTGCGCCTGCAATACACCGGGAAACAGTGCAAAAATAATCACTCCAAAAAAAACCGCGCTTAACGCGCACCGCTTACTTTCCATTACGCCCTCCATTTGGTGCCACTCATTCTACCACAGACACAAAAAAAATTCCACAAATATTTCAAAAATAGTAATTTGTTTTGTTTTTCGTTGTGTGCGCTTTTGCGCGCACTTGATTGAATAAAATTTCATGCGATGTTATAGTACATCTACGGCAAGCTGACAGCGGCTGCGGAGACACTTTGAAACAGTATATTACACGCCTTTGTATTCTGATGATTGGATTAATTTTTTTCGCAATAGGGATTGTATTGACAATCAGGGCAAACATTGGAACTCCGCCTTGGGAAGTTTTTCATGTCGGGCTTGCCGTGACATTCGGCTTAAGCATTGGAACAGTGTCAATTCTTGTCGGGCTTTTGATCGCAATATTCGTCATTGCTTACGGGGAAAAGCTCGGGCTTGGAACGGTTTTGAATATTTTTGTAATTGGTGTGCTTGTTGATATTTTTCTTTTTATCACCCCAATTTCAGAAAATGTGATTATCGGAACGCTTATGCTTGTCGTTGGTATTATTTGCATTTCGTTCGGTTCATGCTTGTACATAAAATCGGCTTTTGGTGTTGGGCCGCGGGACAGCCTTATGGTTGTTTTGACGCGGAAAACGAAACTGCCCGTGGGACTTTGCCGCTTTGGTATTGAACTTTTGGTAACCGCAGGTGGATGGTTTTTGGGCGGCATGGTCGGGCTTGGAACGGTTTTGTTTGTATTTCTTATTGGAGTTTCAATACAACTGACTTTTAAGATTATGCGCTTTAACGTTACCACCGTTCAGCATGAAACGCTGCGCCAAACTTACAGAGCGATACGAAATCTCGCAAAGAAGCATCCTGCATGAACGCCCCATCCTACGGCGGGCGCGATCCCATTTACGCTTTGGCAACCGCGCGCGGCGAAAGCGCATTGGCGCTGATCAGAACTTCAGGCGGCTCACCGGAAGATAAAGCTCAAAGCGCCATCGATCTTGTGGCGCGCGTTTTTTCGCTCCCCGAAAAACTGCTTGACGCCCGCTCCAATTCAGTTGTCCACGGATGGATAGTCGCTCAACAGCCGCAAACGTCCGACAGCGCACGGGAAAGAATCGACGAGGTGCTTGTCTCCGTTTACCGCGCGCCCCGCAGCTACACAGGCGAGGACGGCGCGGACATTTCCTGCCACGGCGGCATCGCAACGGTAAAAGCGGTGATGGCGGCGCTTAAAGCGGCGGGTNTCAGGGAAGCCCTTCCNGGNGAGTTCACTTTTCGGGCGTTTATGAACGGCAAACTTGACCTCACCCAAGCTGAATCGGTTATGGAATTGGTCGCCGCNAAAACGCANAAGGGCAGAGANCANGCGGTNCGCCGCCTTGCAGGAGTTTTGCAAAAGGAAATCAGCGCGATTAAGGAAATGCTTGTCGAAGTCCTTGCNGGAACAGAGATTTATCTTGATTATTCAGANGATGAGTTTTTGGGAACAGGCTCCGGCGGTGCAGACACAAGCGCCGCTGTTTTGACAAGCGATGAGGAAGCCGGCAGNCTTCCGGAGCGCCGCCGCGCCGAACAAGCGCTTGAAAGGCTTAAATCAATTGCGCGCTTGTGGCAAAGGGAGCGGCTTTACGCTGACGGGGTTTTGGCGGTAATTGCGGGCAAACCCAACGCGGGGAAATCGAGCCTTTTTAATTACCTGCTTCGCGAAGATCGCTCCATTGTCACAGACGTTCCAGGCACGACCAGAGACTGGATAGAAGCTCTGATTTCCGTTGAGGGCATNCCCTTGCGNCTTGCCGACACCGCCGGACTGCGTGATATTGAGCAAGGCGATGAGGTTGAGCGCATCGGAATNAAGCGAAGCCGCGAGCTTCTTGACTCATCAGGTCTTATCCTTTACGTNATCAACGGCGGAGAAGGCTTAACGAAAGAAGATCGTGAGTTTTTTGAAAATTACCAGGATAACTTTAAGGCAAAACCGCTCATCATCATTTGGAACAAGGCAGACATCGC
>WQRS01000059.1 GCA_009786615.1 Treponema sp.
TAAAGACCGAATGAGCGGACGCTTGTTCCCTTTGTGCGCGATCCCCGCTTCAGTTCGGCGGCGTTTTTTTCACTTGGCCCTACAGACAATTGCCAAGCCTCTTGCCCGTCACAGCTTGAAAGTATTTCCAGACGCGACACTGCCGCCGCCGCCGCCAAAGCCTCGCCGCGGAAGCCGAGCGTTCTCGCACTTTTTAAGTCGTCAAGGCTGCGTATTTTGCTTGTCGCGTGCGTGTGCCAGCAAATTTCAAGGTCGTCCTTTGTCATTCCGCAGCCGTCATCAACGACTTCAGTCAATTTTACGCCGCCTTCCTCGATAAAAACCTCGACCAGCGATGCCCCTGAATCAATAGCATTGTCCAGAAACTCCCGCACCAAAGCTGCGGGGCGGTCTATTACTTCACCGGCGGCAATTCGCCGCGCTTCTTCAGGCGGCAGTACTTTTATCATTTAATTTTCCGCTAGTTTTCCGCATCAAATAGCCCCAATTCAGGCTTTTCGTCCTCGTCCGCAGGCACTTCGGCTCCGTTCATNAGAATTTCAATGCGGCTTTCTATTTTCTCCAAATCCTTTTCAAGTTCCCTCGCAAGCTTTATTCCTTCCTCAAAAGCTTTAATGGCGCTGTCAAGCGGAATATCGGTTTTCCGTATATGATCACCGAGTTCTTCAAGCCGCTCAAGCCTTTCCTCAAATGTCTTTTTTTCAGGTTTTTTGGCGGAATCGTTTTTTTTCNCCTCACTNNTNTGCGTTTTCTTTGCCATATATTCACTTTCCTCCCAGGTTAATCATTCATTAGTATGGATTTTTTGGACTTCCGCCGTTATAAGCCCCTCCAACGGGCGAATAATAAGGCGATCGCCGCTTTTAACTTCACCAGCACTGCGTATTGCCTTGCCGGAAACGCCATCCCGCTCAAAACTCACAAGCGAAAATCCCCTTTGCAAAACCGCAAGCGGGCTTGCAGCCTCAAGGCTTGTTTTGGCAAGAGTAAGTCTCATGCGGTTTTCCATCGTTTTTTCCTGCATATTTTCAAGCAGCGCATCGCGCGCCTGGTCAAAACGCAGAAGATTTGGCTGAAGAATGCTTTGAAAGCGGTATTCCAGGTCTTCAGCCTTAAACGGGCGGGATAAAAGCCGCAATCGTTCGATGCGGTTCTGTATGGAAGAAAATAGCGATTGAGCGATTGAGCGGACATTTGCAAGCGTCTCTTCCCGGTTTTCACTAACAAGCTCCGCGGCGGCTGACGGAGTGGGCGCGCGCAGGTCTGCGGCAAAATCCGACAGCGCCCAGTCAATCTCGTGTCCCACAGCGCTTATTACGGGAATAGCCGAAGAAGCAACCGCGCGTACAAGCACTTCTTCAGAAAACGGCAATAAATCCTCAAGAGAACCGCCGCCCCTGCCAACAATAAGCACATCCGCAAGGCGCCATTTGTTTGCCTGAACTATCCTCTGCGCAATAATTGGAGCGGCTTCCGCACCCTGAACCGGCGCGGGCAAAATAATCACACGCACACCGCGGGCGCGGCGCTTGAGAATATTCAATATGTCTTGAAAAGCCGCCCCTGTCGGGGAACTGACTACAGCAACCGTTTCGGGGAAGCGCGGGATGGGACGTTTGCGCGACTGGTCAAAAAGCCCTTCGGCGGCAAGGCGGCGCTTGCGTTCTTCAAGCATGGCAAGAATGTCGCCTTCGCCTGAACGCTCCATTTCTTCGACAACGATGGAATATGTGCCGCGCTGGGCATAAACAGAAAGGCTTCCACGAGCTTTTATGAGCATTCCGTCTTTAGGCTGAAAGCCAAGCGAGCGGATGCGGTTTTTAAACATTATCGCCTGAATTGAAGCGTGTGAATCTTTAAGCGTAAAATACAGATGCCCTGAACTTGACGGGCGGAAATTGGAAAGCTCCCCTTCCACGACAACTGAAGGAAACTCCCCTTCAAGCGTGCGGCGGATGAGTTCGGTAAGTTCTGATATGGTGAGTTTTCGGCTTAAATCCACAAAAGCAGTATAGAGAAAAAGCGTGGATGGGACTAGGGAGTTTGGGCAGTCTCACCCTTGTCAAAGTATGCCCAAATAGGTTAGTTTTCTGGTGACAGTTTTTGCCTTAAGGGGGAATTTATGGGTGCAAACGCACAAATGTTGATAGGTTTGATTGTTTACATGGCTGTTATCGCAACGCTTGGTTTGTGGTATTCAAGCCGGAATAAAAACACCAATCCGGAAGCATATTTTTTGGCTAAACGGAAGTTTGGTCCGTGGCTGACATCTTTGAGCGCCCAAGCCTCAGATATGTCAGGCTGGCTTCTCATGGGGCTTCCGGGAGCCGCCTTTTTCTTTGGGCTTGGGTATTCTTGGGTCGTGATAGGGCTTTTTATNGGCACATGGCTTAACTGGGCGGTGGTTGCAAAGCGCCTGCGCGCNTATTCGGANGTTGCACGTAACGCCATAACGCTGCCNGAATTTTTCTCAAAGCGTTACCACGATGAAAAGCGCGTTTTGCTTGCGGTTGCNGCACTTATAAGCCTTTTGTTCTTTTCCATCTACGTTGGTTCGCAATTACTTGTTGTCGGAAGGGTTTTCCATCATATTTTCGGGCTTTCAATGCTGTATATGATAATCATCGGCGCTGTGGTAATTTTGTCCTACACGCTCATAGGCGGCTTTCTTGCCGTCGGCGCGATTGACGTTGTTCAAAGTCTCGTTATGGTAACAGCGCTTTCACTGGTGATGGTTTTCGGCGTGGCAAATGCGGGCGGCGTTACAGGCATCATAGAAAACTTACAAAACTTCCCGCGGTTTCTCGACATTTTCGGAATGGCAGCGCAGACGGATATTTCAGGCGGTATTCCCGTTTTTGGCGCCGGAACGCAGCTTGGCTTTCTCGCGGTGGTAAGCTTAATGGCATGGGGCTTGGGCTACTTCGGAATGCCGCAGGTGCTCGTGCGTTTTATGGCGATCAACAAAATCGCCAACTTCCGCGAATCCCGCATCATCGCCATCACATGGGTGTTCATCGCCATGTTCGCCGCCCTTTCCATCGGGCTTATCGGACGTTCCCTTTTCCCCGGCGTTTTTGAAACAGCCCGCGAAGCAGAAACTGTTTTCATCCTCTTGGCGCAGAGTTTTTTCCCGCCGCTTCTGGCAGGTATTGTCATTTCAGGGATTTTAGCAGCTAGCATGAGCTCCACCGACTCGTATATGCTCATCGTATCCTCCTCGCTTGCCAATGATATATACAAGGGTATCTATAAAAAAGACGCAGCAGAGAAAACTGTCATGTGGGTGGCGCGGGGAACTATGCTATTGGTAACGATTTTCGGTATTGCCGTTGCCGTCACTGGCGAAACGATCTTCCATGTTGTAGCTTACGCGTGGGCGGGGCTTGGTGCCTCATTTGGACCAATAATGCTCTTTTCGCTGTTCTGGAAACGCACCACGTTCCACGGCGCCCTTTCAGGAATGCTCTCAGGCGGGCTTGTCGTGGTTATCTGGCGCAACATCAGCGCCGCGGTGCATCCGATTTTTGCCGTGTATGAGCTTTTACCCGCCTTTATCATTTCCTGCCTTGTGATTCTTTTTGTGAGCCTTGCCACTAAAAAGCCCTCTGCAGAAATTGAGAAAGAGTTTGAGGCGGCAAAAGCGCTGGCGGCAAGTTAATACTCACTTGCCGGAACAATGTGCGGAAGGCTATAACGTTTTACGTTATAGCCGCCGAACCATCACAAGGTAATCCGCACCGCTTACAGGTTCATTTGGCGCGAAGTTCCTGCCGTCAGGCAGGGACATAAAGTCAGATTGCACAGAGCCGAGAATGGAATCGATAAAAGGCGAACCGATGTCGATGTCGTCAACGGGGCTGCGCGGGTTTGGCATATTGGCAAAACGCGAAGAAAATTGAGTGAGCAGTCCCCTGTTCGCGCGGTTTTCGGCGTGCAGATGCCACAAAAACCATGCAGCGCCCGAACGGTACACAATATCTGAAGAAGCCGGACGCGAGGAAGGCCATTCAAGGCGGCTGGTATCTTGAGTGGGCGGAATAAATGCGCGATCAACAAGCTGGGAGAAAATCGTTTCCACAGGCCAATCCCTGCCGGCTGTAACAAACCTGAGTAAGTCCGTTTCATTGCGGGTGATTTCGATTAAGTCCCTCCAGCTCATTTCACCCTGCCGGGCAATGGCCATGGTGCGGTCATCCGCGCCGGTGTCAAGGTTTCTAAGCTCCCATGCCCTGTCGCGGAAATCCCTGTATGCCTGTTCATAAAAAGGTCTTGCAGAAAGAAGAATAAAGGCTGAATCAAAAGCCGCCACAGACTCAAAAAACCTGTTTAAGTAAAAAAGCGCCCTGCCGCGCTCAGCCAGTAATTCCCCTTGAGCACCTTCAATTTCAATGCTACTGTNAATCATAGCAAGCCGCATAAGCAAATCGCGCTCCAGCCTAAAAGACAGAATAAGTGAAGGAATGTTGTACGGTGAAAGTGAATGAGAGCGGTTAAGTTCACGCTGGGCATCAGTCATTCGCCCTTCCATGAGGAACAGCCTTCCTGACCACGCGGCAAGAACACCTTCAAAACCCGGATCAGCCACTGTCCCTTGCAAAGCGTTTAATTGCGTCCGTGCGGCAAGAATTTCTTCCATCCCCGCCCCTTCACCGTCAAGCCTGATAATCGTTTCTTCAAGCGCCAAAAGACCTTCATGAGTTATATTACCTGCCGCGTGTACAAAAACGTCCCGCCGAACATTTAAGACAGTCCCACAGCCTGAAAAAAATATACCTGACACAAGCGCTATAAGCAACGCTACGGTAAAGCAAAAACCCTTGCCGGATTTCACGTTGTTTCCTTTCATAGTCAAACCTCCCAAATGCTTAAACGATGCTTCCGTGTTACCTAAATTGCCACATAAGCAGGCGGTTGTCCATTCCAACCCCGGCTATCTTTCTTTGCCCATCGGAAAATAAGTCCCCAATAACAGGTCGTCCCCACACAGGCAGGGGGAAACCGTCAAGTGAATTAAAGTTTGATGAAAATCCGTGCAAAACATTTCCGTCACCTGAGAAAAATATTTCCCCNCCGCTTGCAATAATATAACCTTCCTCCCTCACCGACAAGTTTGGTATTGAATGGGATAAAACTTCGCCGTACAAACTCACCCGGAACAATGTTCCCTCTGATTCAATGAGCCATAAGTTTTCCCCGTCAAAAACAGGCTGAACAAAAAAGACGCCGGGGAGATCAACGGGAAAGCCTGAAAGTATTTGGGCATTTTCAGCGTACACTGACAAAACGCCTGCCTGGGTGACGAAAGCGGCAAAAAGACGGGCGGGAGGAAAGGGATGAGATGTCGAAAAAAGTTCAGGCGATCCGAAAGCAATGCCCGGAATATCATTTGGCCAGTTGGAAAGTGAGTTTCCATCCGCGTCTGTCAAAAATATTTCGCCGAAAATTATGTCACGCGGATAAATGCCCGCCACAGTTCTGTTGCCGAACTGAAAAAATGCCGGAGGCGAGCGAAGGGCAGCGGAGAAAGTGCCCCAGCGGCTTACGTTTCCGGCTGTGTTGATGGTATAAACAGCGCCGTCTTCGCTTGAAAGAAAGAGCTTCCCGCCGTGTGCTACCGGCTCTGCCGATAAGCGAATGCCTGTGGTGATGGGGAAGCCGGGAAGATTTTGCAGTTCCTGATTCACCAAGCTCACTGTGCCAAACGAATCGGCTATCCATACCGAGCCATTTGCCGCACCTGACGGATTTTGCGGTGCGGCATATACATCCGCCCAGGGGGAACCAAAACTCCGCAGCTCATAAACTCTGCGATCCAGGAGGTTAATCGANAGTATGTCATTCCCCCTTGTCATNAAAGCTTGCGTTTCCCTACCCTGACCTATTANAAATGGGCGGTTACTGACTCTCATACCCGGATGCGTTGCGGAGGCTAAGTCAACAGGAAACCCTGTGACAGGAACCAGTCCCCTGCCCGCCCCTGGGATCACAGACAAAGAAAAAGTGAGCACGCTATTGTGCAGCGAAACGCGCACAAGCCCTTGACGGTAAAGACGCAAAATAGCGGTAATTTCGTTGTTTCCGCGCAGGAAAAACGGAAGGGAGCGGTCAAGGGAATAAAAAACGCCAAATGAAGCGGGGCCGGAATTATGCTGGGAAAGAGAGTGCCACAGTTCCTGACGCGGGAGCACTTCGTTGCGCCGCACTGAGTTAACTGCGGCAAGAAGGGACTCCGCCGATTCTGATATGAACAGGAAGTTGTTATGCACAGTGTAAAACGGCGAAGGAATTTCCACGCCAAGAAGGGACAAAACACCTCTTAAAAAAGGCGGCACAGTAATGCGCGGAAGGCGGTTTCCGTCCAGGTTAAGACGTAAGTCAACAGACAAAAATATCGTGCTGAAAGCCCGGTCAAACACCTGAGAGCGCATCGCTTCGTTTGCAATTTCTACGGCGATTACCGGATGCGCTCTGCCCTCAAGCCCAAAAACGGCAATCTGTGTTCCCATCCACGAAAACAGCAGCTGGTCAAGCCCCATTCCAAGCGTTGTCCGCGCGGCGCTGTCGGCTGTGGAAAGTGAGTTTGCAAGGTCAGGTCCTGAAACAACCGAAGCCGCCGCCAAAAGCTCTTCAAAGCTGCCTGCGGCAAGCATAGTCATATACTGGGTATTTTCGCTTATGACACTAAGAACCGGCGTTGCCTGAGAGTTTCTCTGTATGAGACGGCTTAAGGCTTCGTTCCCCGAACCAAGCGGCGTTACCAAATCAAGGTTCAGTTTATAAGGCTGTATGGAAAGGCTTACTTCAATGTTTCCTGGAAACTCAATCAAGTTAAGAAGATCAAATATTTCAAAGTTGCTCGCATCTTCGGTAAAAACNCCGCGAAGCACATCGGGAGAAACCAATAATGCGATGTCGTGGTTTCTTGAACGGAACGTTCGCTCAGATTCACCTATTATATCGCCGTGCCTTGAAGTGCCGTCAATAACCGATTCAAAAACAGCTGAGTCATTTGAAAGGATAAAGAGGTTGTGGTGAGCACCTATAAAAAATACCGTGCCGTCTTCCATCCGGTATTCAAACCGCGAAGCATTCCCCGCCCTCACGTAGAAAAGTTCAGGCACATTAAGNGTACGCGAGACAAGCGGAAGCGCNCGNAAAAGCGGCGAAGCGATACCGGCATCCCATGCTGCAAGGAAACGCCCTTCAGGAAGAACGGCGGCTTTCAGAGTTCCGCCTGCTACCATACGCACAAACCTGTTTTGCGTTAGACCGGAATTCCGCATCTGGTTAAACACCGGCACTACCGCGCCAAGCTCAGCCAGCGCCATGATGTCAGGAAGCGGATGGTGGTTAATAATGTTCTCTGCCAATCGCGCGGTGTCAGGAACGCTCACGTACACCACAAAGGAATCGGGGATTACAGAGTCAGGTGTTATGCGCCCGATAAAAGAAAGCCCGACAACAGAAAGGGGAATCCCGATAATTACTACAAGGAACACAACAATGACAAAGGGTAATTTGCGCGCTTTTTTCATACCATTCACTATAGCATCCTAGTTCATTTTTGCGAAAAAATCAAGATGCTTATAAAATGC
>WQRS01000060.1 GCA_009786615.1 Treponema sp.
CTTGGTCCAAAGCCCTCGCTTACGGCGGAAGTGGTTCCGGCGGAACCTGTGGCGGCTTCGGCGGTGCTGAAAGCTCCGCTTGCGCGCGGCGGGTAAGCGGGAAGCCCCTTGGCAAGGCGTTGGAGCGTCATTTCAAGGCAGGACGGGCTCATGTTGAAGCGGTCTTCTTCCACGTCAACAAATACCGCCTCTGCCCCAAGATAGCGGGCAACTTCGGCGGTGGCGGTGAAGGTCAGCGATGGCAAAAGAACGAGATCACCTTGCCNCACNCCGCANGCTTCAAGGGCAAGNTGCAGACCACTTGTGGCTGAGTTTACCGCCATGCAATACAGCTCTTCACCGCCTGAAAAGCCCGCTTTATTCAAAAAATCGGAAAACTCCTTCTCAAACGAGTGTGTCTCCTTGCCCGTAGTCAGCCAGCCGGAACGCAGGACGGTCAAAACCGCCGCTTCTTCTTCGGCGCCGATGAAAGGACGTGAAAACGGGATGCTTTCTTCGCTCATTATTCCCTACCCATCCGCCGCTTGCGCGTAAGTTGGAATGTGCTTGCGCAATACGGTTTTTAAAAGTTCCCCGTTGCGGTACTTCTCTGCGCCAGCCGCATCCAGCCGGCAAATCGGGCGCAGTTCTTCCATTATNGCTGCAATATCAAGTTCAGGTGACTGTCCGCTTTNAAGTCTTAATATGCGGTCAAAACCTGAATCCNGCTTTTGCTCATAATCCCAGTGGAGCTTCTCTCTTGACCGCTCCCCTGAGCGCAATCCCACGTATTCAATTTCTATATCTTGCATNGGTTCAAGACCGTAAAAGCGTATCATCTGCTCGGCGAGATCGCGTATTCGCACAGGATCGCCCATGTCAAGAAGGTACAGGCTTTTGTTCTCGCCAACGCCGCCGGCTTTGAGCACAAGCGAGCAGGCTTCAGGTATGGTCATAAACCAGCGGCAGGAATCGGGGTGGGTAACTGTTACAGGCCCGCCTTTCTCAATCTGCTTTTGAAAAAGCGGCATAATCGAGCCGCGAGAACCAAGTACGTTTCCAAAGCGCACCACCATAAAAGACGCTTCCCCTTTTGGCGCATCATTTGCCGCTTTTAAGACTAAGCCTTCGCAGAGGAACTTGGAAACGCCGTACACCGAAACCGGCTCAACCGCTTTGTCTGTGGTGATGTGCACAAAGCGTTTTACCTTGTGCGCCAGGGCAGCGGCGATTAGGTTGTCCGTGCCGAAGAGGTTATTTTCGATTGCCGCAACGGGGTTTTCCTCCATCATCGGCACGTGTTTATATGCCGCCGCGTGGAAAATCACGTCGGCTTTTACCTGCTCAAGTATATGATCCATGTAGTGGCGGTCTTTCAGGTCTCCTATGATGGGCACAAGCACCGCCTTTTCGCCTACGCCTTCTTCTTGCAAAAGACGCAACTCGCGGTCAATTTGGTAAATTGAGTTTTCCCCGTGTCCGAAAAGGTACAGCCGCTGCGCTCCCGCCGATAAAAGCTGCCTGCACAGTTCACTGCCTATGGAGCCGCCGGCACCTGTAACAAACACACGTTTTCCGCGCAGGTATTTTAGGCTTTGGCGCAGGCTCACAGTCACAGGCGTTCGCCCCAAAAGGTCTTGCGGGTCAATTGAGCGGGTCTGAATCAGGCGTGCGTCCCCTTCGATTATCTGGGAAATGCCCGGTAGGATGCGGATTTTTTCAAAGCCTGAGCTTTTNAGGATGCGGTAAATTTCTTTCAGATACTCACGGCTTGCGCTTGGAATGGCGATAATAGCCTCGTCTGCCGGATGCAGGCGCAAAAGGCGTGTAACATCCCGAATCGGCCCCAAAACCGGAGAACGATCAATGCGCCTGCCTATTTTTTCAGGGTCGTCATCCAGAAAAGCGACTACTTCGCCGAAAATGCCTTTGGTTTCGATCTCCTTCGCAAGGGTCTGCCCCGCGAANCCCGCCCCGATTATGTATAAACGCCCTGATTTGAATGTCATCAGTGTTTCCCCGGCGTTATGCCCGCTGTCGGCAGGCCGTCTGCCTTATCCAAAACCTCAAACGCCAAATCGATGCAGAAGGAGTCTCCGTATAAATCCAACCGTATTTTCGCCCGCCCCTTTCTCTTATCGGCTTTTACAATTCTGCCTTCAAGCCCTGCCAAAGGCCCGGATACCACCACAATTCGTGAGCTTTCGTTAAAGTACACTTTTGACTTTCCGGCAAGCGGACCTACTTTTTTTATGAAGTGAAGCAGGAGTTCCAAATCGCGGTTTTGAAGGGGGGCGATGTCCTGATTTGACTTTAAAAAGCGATAAAATCCGTCGGTTTTGCGGAGCGCCCAATGGTAGTGCAGTATATTTTCATGTTCGCTAAGCTCCAAAAATATGTAACCCGGGAAAATCGCCATTTTCGTGGGCACAATCTTCCCTCTGCGCCGTATGTCCATGGCGCGCTGGGGAAAGTACATGGGTACTGTAATTTCAGGGTGAAGTGAGCGGAAAAGGCGCACGTACTTTTCTTCCCCCCTCGTCTTTACCTGCAAGGCGTAGTAGTTCATGGATGCAGTATAGCATATATTTTTAAGGGGACGGAAGTGTTCGATTTCCCGTCGATTGACAAACTCCCGTAATTGACAAATCAAAGCGTTTCTGGCTAAAATCATCGATTGAAAGTTGAAAGTGCAAGGGAACGGCCAATCGGCTTGCGAGAGTGGTGGAACTGGTAGACACGCTAGACTTAGGATCTAGTGCCGCAGGTATAAGGGTTCGAGTCCCTTCTCTCGCATTCTTTTTGTAACCACGCGGGGAAAAGTCTCCGCAAAAAATCAGAACCTAAGAGGAAACCTAGTGACTTTAAGCAAAGAAATTACGCGTCAGGAAAAATCAAGTGTAAAGTTAAATATAACTATTGGCAGCGCTGATGTGAAAGCCGAATATGACGGACTTTTGTCAGAATACACNCAAAAAATACAGCTTCCGGGCTTTAGAAAGGGAAAAGTTCCCAAAGATGTGCTTATGCGCAAGTTCGGCGANGCCTTAAAAAACGAAACGCTGGGCAAAATCGTTGAAAAAGCGGCGGAGCAAGTTTTGCAGGACGAAACACTGCCCCGCAGTTCCCGCCCCCTGCCCTATTGCACGCCCAAACTTGAAGGGGAGCCTGAAACGCTTAATCTGGAAAGCGACCTTTCCTTCTCGCTTATATACGATGTGCTTCCCGAAGTTGCTGTGAAAAAATGGGAAGGCATCGAAGTAGAAGTTGCCGACGTTTCGATAGGGGAAGAAGATATTGCAGAGGAACTTGAAGCCGTCCGCGACCGCAACGCAATAGTGCTTGACAAAGACGACGGGCAGGCGGCGGAAAACGGCGATGTGGTAACTGTTGATTACTGCGAACTCGATGAAGAAGGTTCCCCGATTGAAGACCAAAAGCGCGAGGATTTTACTTTTACGCTTGGAACAGAGCGCAACATTTACCGCTTTGACGATGAAGTTACAGGCATGAAAAAAGGGGAGAGCAAAGAGTTTACAAAAACTTTTCCCGCCGATTTTGAAAACTCTTCCCTTGCGGGAACCACAAAAAAGTTAAAGGTAAGCCTTACCGCTTTGAAAGTGAAAAAGCTGCCTGACCTGGACGATGATCTTGCCCAGGATGTGGATGAAAAGTTTAAGACGCTTGATGATCTGAAAAAAAGCATTATAGAGCGTATGGAAAAAGATTTGACCAGGCGTATGCGGGTGATAAAAATAAACGCCTTATTGGATAAGCTTATGGAAGCGACTCCTGTGGAAATACCTGATTCGATGCTCCGGATGGAACTTGATTCCCGCTGGAGGGAACTTGCCCGCAGCATCAACACCGATTCGGCGGGTCTTTACAAGATGATGGGCGGAGCGCCAGGGGGCCCAGAGTCAGTGCTTGAAAGCTGGAAGCCTGAAGCTGAAAAAAGCCTTCACTCCCGCCTCATCATCGAGACGCTCATCGAAGACTTAAAGCTGGAAGCGAATGATGAGGATGTCGAACAGCATCTCCAGCGCATCGCCGAAGAAAGCGGCTCAGGAATTGAGGAGATCAAAAAATACTACGAAGGGGAGCGGGCTCAGGAATACCTTAAGGAAGAGATCAAGGAACGCAAGGTTTTGGACATGTTGCTTGAAAAAAACACGATAAAGGCCGGAAAAAAGCAAAAATATGTAGACCTGATCTCAAAAAACGGGTAGATTATAAGTATGAGCGAAATGATGAGCACTCTTGTTCCCGTGGTAGTGGAACAGACCGGCATGGGAGAGCGGTCATACGATATTTACTCCCGCCTTCTTAAAGATCGCATCGTGTTCCTTGACGGTGAGATAAACGACATCACCGCTGATCTCGTTGTAGCCCAGCTTCTGTTTCTGGACGGGCAGGACACTGAAAAGGATGTCAACCTTTACATCAATTCCCCCGGCGGCTCGATCACTGCCGGGCTTGCGATTTACGACACCATGCAGTACATCAAAAGCGACATACAAACCATCTGCGTCGGACAGGCGGCAAGCATGGCGGCGCTGATACTCACAGCGGGCACGGCGGGAAAACGCTATGCCCTGCCCTCCTCCCGCGTGATAATACACCAGCCCCGCGGCGGGGCGCAGGGACAGGCGCGGGACATCGTCATACAGTCAAAGGAAATCATACGGCTGAAAAATCTCATCATAGATTATTTCACCAAACACACTGGCAAAAGCGCCGAGCGCATCGCATCCGACATGGAGCGCGATCTGTTTCTGTCGGCGCATGATGCCGTTGAATATGGAGCGGTGGATTCGATTTTAGTGAGGGAGAAAAATGGCAAAACTTCGTAACGGTAAAAATGAAGCAGACCAGGCTTGCTCCTTCTGCGGAAGGAGCGGCGATATGGCACGCCGGCTTATCGCCGGCCCCAGGGATGTTTACATCTGCGATGAGTGCGTTGATATGTGCCGGAAAATTCTTGCCGAAGAAGACCGCGACTTAACCACGCAGTTTACCGACGATGTGCCGACGCCTAAAGAGATAAAAGACTACCTTGACTTTTTCTGCATAGGNCAGGATACNGCGAAAAAAGCGCTTGCCGTTGCCGTGTACAACCACTACAAACGCATTGCCAACCAGCCGACAAGGGAAACGGAGGAAGTTGAGATTGANAAATCAAACGTCCTCCTTATTGGGCCGACAGGAACNGGCAAGACGCTTTTGGCAAAAACNCTTGCGAAAAAACTGAAAGTNCCTTTCGCCATCGTTGACGCGACCACGCTCACCGAAGCAGGGTATGTCGGTGAGGACGTGGAAAATATCCTCTTAAAGCTAATCCAAAGCGCCGGCGGTCAGATTCCCGCCGCGGAGCGCGGCATCGTTTACATAGACGAAATCGACAAAATNGCCCGCAAAGGTGAAAATGTTTCCATCACACGNGATGTTTCCGGTGANGGTGTTCAGCAGGCGCTTTTGAAAATTATCGAGGGCACTATNGCGTCAGTTCCGCCGCAGGGCGGGCGCAAACACCCCAATCAAGAGATGATNCGCATCGACACAACAAACATCCTTTTCATCTGCGGCGGCGCNTTTGTCGGGCTTGAAAAACTCATCGAGCGCCGCGTGATACAAAACCCTATGGGCTTTGGGGTGGACGTTCGCGAGCACNCAGGCGGGAGAAACTTAAAAGAGCTTTACAGCAAAATGCATCCGGACGACCTCATCCATTTCGGCATGATCCCTGAGTTTATCGGCAGGCTCCCCATCGTGGTTGGGCTTGAAGAACTAAAGCGCGAGGAACTGAAGCGTATCATTGTGGAGCCGAAAAATGCCATCATCAAGCAGTATCAGGCCTCACTTGCCATAGATAACGTGCAGCTTGAGTTTACCGAAGGGGCTATTGACGCGATTGCCGACACTGCGATAAAACAGAAGACGGGGGCGAGGGGCTTGCGGGCTATAGTTGAAAAACTGATGACTGACATAATGTATGAGCTCCCGTCTATGGAAGGACAAAAGCAGGTGATTATTACACAGGACACAGTGATGCGTTCGGAGCCGCCTGAAGTACATCTGCTGCAGAGAAAAAGCGCATAGGACTTTTGAGGAAGGCGATGTTACCTTTTGGCGGGTCAAAATCGAAGACGCCCAAAGAGCAAAAAGAACCCAAGATACCTATGGGTATCTTGGCTGAGTTTCTCGGCAAGGTTCAAGGGGCTGAGGAATATCCGCTTTTGCCTTTGCGTGAATTGGTGATTTTCCCCCAGACGGCGATGTCGGTTTTCATCACTTACAAATCAGGCATTTTTGCCCTTGAAGAAGCGCTGAAACGGGGAACAAAGCTTTTTGCCGCCTGTATAAAGGACGCCCAGAGCGGGGAAACTTACGATTCAGGCACTGTTGTGCGCATCGTGCAAAACCTGCGCCTGCCTGACAACACTTTCCGCGTAGTCCTGCAGGGTGAATACCGCGCGTTTTTGGTCCCTTCTCGGAACAAAGCCGATCCGGCCCTTGTCAGGGTGGAGCCGATTGCCGCCGCCGCCCCGCAGGACATCACTGACGCGGCATCTTTAAAAGACGTTACGGCGGCGCAGGAAGTTGCCGCCCTCATGCGGGCTGTGCAGAAATCGTTTGCCCAGTTCGCCGACTACTCAAAAAAAATCAGCACGGAAATTCTTTCGGCTGTGGAGAAAACCGACAGCCCTGAACGCCTTGTCAATGTTATCGGCAATATTCTCCCGATAAAGCCTGAACGGAAAGTTGATCTCATCCGCATTGCAGACCCTTCCATCCGCCTTGAAACGCTGCTTGAAATCCTTGAGATGGAAAACGAGATTTTCGGCATACAGCGGAATATTTCAGGCAAGGTCAAAAGCCGCATGGACAAAAACCAGCGGGAATTTATTCTGCATGAGCAATTGCGCGAAATTAACAAGGAGCTTGGAAAAGACACGGCAAATGATGAGTTTGCCGAAATGGAGCGGAATATCGAAAACCGCAAGCCAGGCGAAGAGGTTATGGCAAAAGCCCGAAAGGAAATCGCCCGTTTGCGCAAGCTCCAGCCCTTTTCCCCGGAAGCAGGCGTTTTGCGCGGCTACCTTGAATGGATTGCCGACCTTCCGTGGAGTGAGTATTCCCAAGACTCAACCGATTTAAACCGCGCGGAAACTATCCTTAACGAAGACCACTATGGGATGAAAAAAGCCAAAGAGCGGATAATTGAGTTTATCGCCGTGCGCCAGTTAAGCGCACTGGAACAGCTTGCCAATCAAGCGCCGGAAAAGCCGCTTGGTGAGATTGGGGAGACGGACGTTTTTTCAGCGGAGATTGGAAAAACGGATGCTTCTTCGACAACCGTCGAAGAAGCGGTGGTTCATACCGAGGAATCAGATGCTTTTTCAGCGGACTCTGAAAAAGCGGATGCCCCGTCAGACGTGGCACAAATTAGCGTAAAGGGACCGATTCTGTGTTTTGTGGGTCCTCCGGGAACCGGAAAAACAAGCCTTGGGAAGTCAGTCGCGCGCTCACTTGGGCGCAAGTTTGCCCGTATTTCACTTGGAGGCGTGCGCGATGAGGCGGAAATTCGAGG
>WQRS01000061.1 GCA_009786615.1 Treponema sp.
GGCACTAGACATAAAAGGCGTTTTTGGCATATAATCTGGCAACTAATGAAACTCTTTCCTGTCTCAAACCCGTTGCACAGGAAGTGGGAGTTCGCGAGAACCATGAGGAGGTCAGTTGTCGGATAAGGATTTACGGATTAATGAACAGATTAGGGTGCGGGAAGTCCGCCTCATCCGTGATGACGGAGAACAGCAGCAAGGAATACTTCCAACTGTGGAAGCCCTGGAAATTGCCAGGGAGCAAGGACTTGACTTGGTTGAAGTTGCCCCTACGGCGGTTCCGCCTGTCGTCAAGATCATGAACTATGGTAAGTTCAAATTCGAAAATGAAAAAAAAGTACGGGATTCAAAGAAAAAGCAGAAATTGCTTAAAATGAAGGAAATCCGTATGCAGCCAAAAATTGATGATCATGACCTGGATTTTAAGTCCAAGCATATACGGACGTTTTTGGGTGAAGGCAACAAGGTCAAAGTAACGGTACGTTTCCGGGGCCGTGAAATGGCGCACACAGAACTCGGTTTGGATGTTCTTAAAGACGTTTTAGCGAGGATAGAAGGGGAATATGTTATGGACAAAACGCCGTCAATGGAAGGCAGGTTTATGTCTATGGTTTTAAGCCCCAAATCCAAGAAGTAAAACACGATAGAAGGGTGGCAATATGCCTAAGATGAAAACCAAAAAGAGCGCAGCAAAGCGCTACTCGTTAACCGGTACTGGCAAGGTCAAATACAAAAAGCAGAACCTTCGCCATATTCTTACCAANAAGTCAAGCAAGCGAAAGCGGGGTTTGCGCAAGGCAGGAATTCTTTCCAGCGACAATACCGCTGTTGTCAGAAAACGGCTTTTGCCCTACGGGTAATATTTAAGGAGTACTCATGTCACGAGCGATACATGGTTCAAAAAGAAAGAACCACCGCAAAAAAATACTGAAGCTGGCCAAGGGCTACTGGGGACGCAGAAGTACGAACTTTAAGACCGCCAAAGACGCGGTTGCCAAAAGCCTTTCGTACGCTTACCGTGACCGCAAAGATCGCAAGGGCGATTTCCGCCGNCTGTGGATTGTCCGCATTAACGCCGCNTGCAGGGCGGAAGGCATTTCCTATTCNCGCNTGATTGCCGGNCTTAACAAGGCGGAAATCACCATCAACCGAAAAGCGNTTGCGTATTTGGCAACCGAAGATCAAACGGCGTTTAAGGCAGTGGTTGCACAGGCGAAAACAGCGCTGGGAATATAAATGATAAGCCTCGAACAAGTTAAGCTGCTGGAATCTAAGGTAACAAAAACCATCGATCACTTCAAAAAGGTAAGTGAGGAAAATGTTGTGCTTAAAAGCAAACTTGATTCTTACCAAAACCGGATCGAGGAGCTTGAGGTTTTAGTCCGGCAGTTCAAGGAAGAACAGACAAGTATCGAAGACGGAATACTTTCTGCGTTGGACAGGCTTAACCAGTTTGAGGATGTGCTTGAGAAAACCCTTGCTGCCCCTGTTAAAGTACAGGAGCAGTCGAAAAAGGGCAAGGATGAATCAAAGAAGGCTCCAGCGGAGAATGTCACCAAAAAGACAGCTTCGGAGGCGGTCACCGAGAATGCCGCAGCGGAAAATGTCGTGGTGGAAAGCCCGGAACCGGTTCACAAATCAAGCGAAGAGGAGCTGGACATTTTTTAGTCCCAGCCGCATTGTCATATCTTAAACGCCAAGGGGAAAGAACAAACCATGGCAAAAAATGATCTGCGCATAGATACTCTTGGAACTTCCATCACCATCGCCGCAGATGAATCGCCTGAATANTTGCAAAAAATTTTATCAAAATACTATGAGACCATTGAAAAGGTACGCGGAGTTTCAGGCTTAACTGATCCGCTCAAAATTGCCATACTCACCGGTTTTCTTTTGTGCGATGACCTTGAAAAAGCGGGAAATCCTGTCGTGAAAACAGGCGAAAGTGAGAACCTTGAACTTCAGCGTATCACATTGGGCATGATTTCACTTTTGGACAATGCGCTATTACCGCAAGCGCCTTTACAAACTCCCGTGCAAGAGGAAACTGAATTTCCCCAAACGCCGCCTACAGGTAAAAATACACTTAAATTTTATGAACTTTCAAACACTGTGAAAAATTACGAGTGGGGATCAACTGAATGGCTTGCCGCACTTATGAGGCAAAAAAATGTGAGCAAAGTGCCTCAGGCTGAACTGTGGATGGGTGTGCATCAGTCTTCGCCTTCCCGTGTCCTAATGCCAAATGGTGGGGAAGTTTCCCTTCAGGAACTGATAGACAGCGACCGGGAAAAGTTTTTGGGAAGTCAAGTTTCGCAAAACTTTGGGAAACTTCCGTTTCTTTTTAAGGTGCTGGCAGCGGCAAAACCGCTTTCCATTCAAGCGCATCCGAATAAAAAACAGGCGGAAGAAGGTTTCATGGACGAAAACCTTATAGGCATACCGCTTGACGACCGCATGCGAAATTATCACGACTCAAACCACAAGCCTGAAATTATTTGCGCATTAAGCCCTTTTGCATCCCTTTGCGGCTTTCGTCAAATAGACGAAATAAAGAATTTTCTGGATATACTAATTAAAACCGCCCGCTCCCAAACTCATTTACAGGAAGAATTTGAGCGCTTATATAAAGCGCTGCAACAGCAAGATGAAAACCCTTACAAAGCGTTTTTGTCTTCTCTTTTGGCTATGAAAGCGGAAACGGTAAAAGATGTAACTTCCTTAATACGCAGTACGCAGCAAGAACTCATAAATGAGTATGGGCAGTACAATACTGAGTTGAATCTTTGCGTTTATTTTTCTAAGCTCCACCCTCATGATCCGGCAATTCTTTCTCCGTTTTACCTTAACGTAATTGAACTTAACCCGGGACAGGCGATGTATCTTCCCGCCGGAGTTCTGCACTCCTACATTCACGGTCTTGGAATTGAACTAATGGCTGACTCTGACAATGTTTTACGCGGCGGGCTTACGTCCAAACACGTTGATACATTTGAGCTTTTGCGTGTACTTGATTTTTGCGCGTTTACACCTGAAATAATTTCAGCGCCAAAGCCGCTTTCTGCTTTGTTTACCTACGATACGAAAGCAGAAGAGTTTGCCCTTTCTGTGTTACATGGTGAATGCGCGGATATTCCGTATACTGTGCTTGGACCTTCCATTGTTATAATTACAGAGGGAAGCGCAAAAATTGCAAGTTCAGAAGGTGGGCAATTACTTTTGCATTCAGGGCAATCGGTTTTTATTCCCGCAAATGAAAAACCGGAAATTACGTTTTCAGGCACATTTACAGCTTATGCAGCCGGTGCACCTTTGCAGGCAAATCACGGCGAGGAAGAATATGCGCATACTGGTTGATGCTGACTCATGCCCGCGTCAGGCTCGCGAAATGGTGTTACGTTTTTCTTCCCGCCTAAAATTGCAGGTGATTTTCGCCGCAAACAGGCTTATTCCCGGAACTGACGGTGAACTGGCAACAATGGAATTATGCTCAACTGCAGACGGTTCGGCAGATGATCGTCTTGTAGAGCTTGCGCACGATGATGATATTGTTCTGACACGCGATCTGCCCTTGGCAGAGCGTTTGGTGCAAGCCGGTGTTACGGTGCTTGATGATCGGGGGAGAGTTTTCACAGCTGAAAACATCCACGAACTCCGTTCTATAAGAGATTTTATTGTTGGGCTTGCGGAAACCGGGCAGGAAAAAGAGCGTATTGCCTCGTACGGCAAAAAGGAACTCAATCATCTTGCCAACAGTCTTGACCGGGAACTTACCCGTCTTATGAAAAAAAAGACCGTTTCAGTACAAACCTGGAAGGTTTAAGTAACTTCCGGGTAAAGCGCTTGTATCTGCCTTATGCTTGGAAGGGCTTCAAAGAAAATTTCCACCAGTTCAGGATCAAACTTGGTTCCTGAAAGCGCTCTTATTTCTTTAAGCACATCTTCTTCCCCCCACGCCGCTTTGTAAACGCGCTTGGAAGAAAGCGCGTCAAATACATCGGCTAAACCTACAATGCGCCCGACAAGAGGGATTTCACTGCCTTTTTTACCAAGCACCGCCCCGTTTGCATCAGTTTTTGTAGAAACGCCTGAGCCGGTGTCAACCCACCCAGGGTAACCGCTGCCGTCCCAGTTTTCGTGGTGGGTAAAGGCAATGTAGCGCGATAAAACGTCAAGTGAAGATTGGGAATCGTCAAAAAGCGCCGCACCGTAAACTGTGTGTTTTTGCATTATTTTTAATTCATCATTGGTGAAGCGATCGGGTTTTTTCAGAATTGTATCAGATATTGCCACTTTTCCAACGTCATGAAGCATAGACGCGATTCGCAGGCTGTCCTTGAATTTCTCCTTGTTTTGGTACATCACACCTTTGCGGTTTGCCCAGCGATCATAAATCTCCACAGCATATCCTGCAACACGGTTCGCATGGCTTCCGGTTTCTTTTGGGTCTCTAAGTTCCGCCATCTTTATAAGACGCAAAATCATGGTGCGCATTGTTTGGGCTTTTTCAAGTGAAATGCTTGCTGTTGTAGCAAAATGCGCAATGTGAATCTCATCTTCTTCGGTGAAAGGAACTATGTTTCCTGATTCGTCGATTGCGTTGATAACCTGGATGACGCCCAAAAGCCTTCCTTCGGCACTTGTTAAAGGAATGGTCAATATTGAAGTTGTTCTGTAACCGGAAATTTCATCATAGTGCTTGCCGAAGGAATAAGGAACATCGCCGGGCAAATTATACGCATCGCGCACATTTATTATTTGTTTTGTTTGCGCGCAATAACCTGAAATTGTTTTGTCGTTAATGGGAACAGTAAAGACTGAATAAATGAGCTTTTGCCCGGCGGGAAGGCTTTTCTCAAGCGTGTTGTTTTGCGAATATTTTATCGCAAGTTCGTTTGTTTTTCCGCTGTCAACATCTGCCGCCTGAAATAAATAAATAGAGCCCGCATCAGCAGAAACTACACTGCGAGCTTCAAGGAGAATCCTCTCCAAAAGAATATCCAAGTCCTTTATTCGATTAAGCTCAGAGTCAATTTTTATCATCGATTCAATATCAAACATTCTGCTGTCCTTTTTTTATGTATTACGTAATTGAAAAGAATCTTTGGATTAAGGTTCTCTGATTGACATCTGTCAATGGACTTGTTCGACAACCCGGTTGGTTGCCTCACAAGTCTCCGAACAGCTCTAATCAGAGCCTATCAGTTCAAGCTGTCAGTCTTTGCGCCCGGTGCATTTGATAAGGTGATAACCAAACTGTGTTTGAACCACATCACCAACAGAACCCGGTGAAAGGCGTTTGACCGCAGCCTCAAATGGGGCAACCATTTTCCCCTCACCAAACCAACCCAAATCCCCGCCTGAGGATTTTGAAGGGCACGTTGAAAACTCACGCGCCAATGATTCGAAAGAACCTCCCTGTTTAACCTTCTGTAACAGGTCATCGGCTGCCGCGCGATCCTTTACCAAAATATGACTTGCTCTCCACTCCATTTTACTCTCTCCTCGCTTGTGCCTTCCATTGGGCAATATAGTATTCGTGGGCGGCTATATTAGCCGCCATGATAATGTCTTGCAATTCTCCGCGTCCGCCGTCCGCCCCGTCGCGAATATACATCTGCTTAAGCACCTTTTCGATGTCCTGCACAGTACATTCGCTATCGGATTCCGTCCGGCGATGTAAGCCGGAAAGTGCATTCTCAAAAACCGATTGGTACTTAACAGTTCTCCAGTCAGGAACTTTACACAATTCACTCATGCCGGGCGTACTCCAAAACGCGGGTAAAAACTGTTCCATGCGTAAAGAATAACAGCTCTTCTTGCCGGCTTACAAGTATTTCCTGACGCGTTATCCAATTGCCTTGCTCATCAAGGGTGTACTCAAAACGGGATTCAAAACCGGCAAGAGCGGCATCTGCGTATATTCCTTCAGTCATTCGCACAAGGAATCCTTGAGCATCCCACTGAAGGTAAAAGCTGCCTCCCCCTCCCCCGCCGGTTGTTTGGCGTTCCCAATAACGGGGAAGCGCGTCTAAATGGCGCAGGACAGAAAAATCCCCCGCCGGGTCTGCAATGTGCATCGCCATTCCCCAGCTGTCAAAATACCAGCGCGCGAAAGGGGCGCCGGGGCTTGAAAAATCCCTTACATACCGTATCCGTAAACCCATGTCAGGTTCTTCGTCCAGTGAAAAAAAGTAGGCGGAAACAAAATTTCCTCCCTCGCCAAACCACGTTTCGGTAATTCCCCTTGACCAGCGGGAGAGTGTGATAAAAAACCACGAGCCGCCTATATTCGCCCTGACAAGCGAAGGATACGCGTATTTAAAACGTCCGCCTTCCCCCGAACCAAGGTTCTGGTGCTCAAGAATCTCAAATTCCATTACCTCTCCGCTTATGGGAAAATGTACGGTTACTCTCTGCAAAATATCGTCAAGAAAATACAACCTGACCTGCGCCATCCTGCCGCCAAACATAAACGGAAAATGGTGCGGATTGCCGTTTTCATCCTGCCTGAATGCAAGTGAAAACTCATCCGCAAAGCCGCCTCCTGTAAGCGTTATCGCAGAGACATCCCCGTGAAGCACCCTGAAGGCATCAGGAGGCAGGTAAAGCGGCCAATCCGCCTGCCAAATACCTGCCATGCCGGAAGTGAACTCAGCGGCATTGAGAACCAAAGCGAAAGGGAAATTGGAAGTGGTACCTGCTTGTGCGGACAAACCGACGGAAAAATTGAGAGCTAAAAGAGCGCACAGGAAAAAAAATCTCCGCATACAGTGAGTATAGCACTTTCATGTAGCCGGGACAAGATCGCCTGACTAATTACGGCATTTTAAGCGGCGGAAAACTCCGCAAACGCATACGCGCTGTGGTTGTGGATGCTTTCGAAGTTTTCTGCCTCAACAGAAAAGCTCATAAATTGATTCAAATCCTTAATTTTGATATAAACATCCCGCACCAAATCTTCGACAAACTTGGGGTTATCATACGCATTTTCGGTGATGTACTTTTCATCTTCCCGTTTAACCAAAGAATACACAGGGCTTGATGATGAACTTTCCACCAGCGTTATAATATCTTCGATCCAGAAAAACGGCCCGTTTTCCAATTCCACGGTAACGATGCCACGCTGATTATGCGCCCCGCGCTCAGAAATCGCTTTGGAACAAGGGCAAACCGTATTTACAGGCACGCTAATCGCCACTGAAAAGTTTTTTTCACTGGCGCGCGGGTCAAGACGGCTTTCACTTAATTCCCTGTTTTTTGAAACTCTCCCCCGGTAGCGGCATTGATAGGCGACAATACCCGGAAGCAAAGAAACCGGTGCCTTTTTTTCCACAAAGTAGGGGAAAGCTAAAGAGCCGTAAGCCGATTGCGCCTGTAAATCTTCCTGTACGTTTTTAAGCATTTCCAAAAAGCGGTGCATGGAAAGGTCTTCACGGTAGCAGTGAAAAATTTCTACAAAACGGCTCATGTGGGTTCCCTTGAAATGATGTGGGAG
>WQRS01000062.1 GCA_009786615.1 Treponema sp.
GACAGGAATATTAAGGCGAGGCTTATGACCGCAAGCATATTGGATTCATGTGAAAGGCGGTAACTTGCGATCAGAGCCGCCGCCAAAGGGATGGTTACAGGCAGAAGATAGATGAGGAGCATTCGTATCACCCGCATAAAACGGTAAACGTAGCGCCGCGCGAGATCATAGCGCCCGCAGCCTATGCACATACCGGCAATCGTGACAAGCGCTTCTCTTAAGGTAATTTGGGGCAGGTTGAATATATTAAAAACAGCGTTGATTACCCCGTGCGCCGCCATGTGTTCAACTCCGTGCGCGGCGACAAAACGCTGTGCGACAGCCTTTCCGCTGTTAAAGAAAAACTGCTCAAGCGCAAGAGGCAGCGCTATTAGTACCATGCACTTTAGTATAAAAGGATTGGGTTTTAAGTACGCGCGCAGTTTTAGGTCAAGCTCTTTGCGATGGCGCATTATGAAAAAAGCGGCAAAACACGCGCCCAAAAAGCGAGCGCTTACCATCGCAAGCGTTATGCCAAAAACGCCCATTCCCATCCCCAGCAAAAACACAGAAATAAGGGTGATCTCAGTCAGATTGACAAAAAGGGTGATCCTCCATGCAAGGGCGCTGCGTCCCCATCCGCGCATGGCACCGGCAAATGCCTGATAAAACGCGAAAAGCGGGAAGGATACACTGAAGCCTATAAAATAAATAACAGCCTGCGAGATTATTTCTTCCCCCGCGCCGAACAGCAAATATCCGATGAGCGGATTTCTTACCAACAGCAGAATTGCTCCCAGGGCGGCGGTGAGTAAAACGGCGGTGCTGATTGTCTGGATCATGCATCTTCCGGCATCACTGACACGGTTTGCGCCGATGTTTTGCGCCACAAGCACTGTTCCGCCTGTGACCATCCCCAGGCACAGGCTTGTGAATACACGGTTTATCACCGTCATCATGTTTACCACCGACATTGAGGCAGCACCGTCAAAACTGAGCAGCCACAGCGAAAACAGCGCCAAAAAAGCGAGGAAAAACTGTTCCCAGAAAATCGGAAGCAATATCTTTTTCAGCAAAGGAAAGGAGATCACATCGCTTGATAGATAGTTTTTTAGTCTTTCCATAGCGGGTAGTATTTTATATTTCATAAGAATCGCCCAACAAACTAATACCACACCCGCCGCAAATTTGCAAGTTAAAGCGCGCGCACTCAGATACCGGGGTGAGAAAACATTTGCTCAAGACTCATTATCACCCTTGGTGTCTTTAATTGGTGCGGGCCGCGTCACATTGAAGAAACCGTAACATTTTGCTATCATCACAAAATGATAAAAGAAATCCACCGCTTTTTTCCTTTGTTTGTTGACATTACCGGAAAGACCGTATTGATTATCGGCGGCGGAAAAATTGCACTGCGGCGTGTGAGTACACTACTGCAATTTGATTGCCGCATACATATCATCGCTGAAAAACCGCATAGTGAACTGGAAACGCTTGCCGTGGAATACGGCATCAGGATTAACATTGAGAGGCGCCTGTTTTGCGGCGGCGATTGTTCGATGAAACGTGAGCCGCCTTTTTTTGTTATTGCGGCAACTGACAGGCGGGAAGTAAACCGCGCTATTGCCGCTGAGTGTTCTGCNCTTAACATCCCTGTTTCCGTGGCGGATTGCAAGGATGAATCCACTTTTTATTTTCCGGCAACGGCAATCAATGATACGATAGTTGCAGGTATATGTTCCGGGGGAAACGATCATCGCGCGGTTGCGGCGGCGGCGGTGAAAATACGGGAGGCGATTGGAAAGTAATGACACTACGAATAGGCAGCAGGGGAAGCCTCCTTGCGATGGAACAGGCACGGATAATCGAAAATCTTCTGCACGATAAATGCACCGGTAAAGACAGCGCCGCAATAAAAACGGAAATTGTTGTGATACAGACTTCNGGGGATTTNTTCGCTGANAAACCTGTTGATTCATTTGGCGGGAAGGGTGTTTTTACCCGCGAGATTGATGTTGCACTTCTTGAAAGCCGCATTGACATGGCTGTTCACAGCCTTAAAGATATGCCAACCACATTGCCTGATGGCATTGTTNTCAGCGCCTATTGCGCCGCCGAAGATCCCCGTGATGTGCTTGTGCTTCCACANGGCGTTACGGAAATAGACCTCATGAAACCTGCCGGTTCCTCGGCAAAGCGGCGCACGGTTCAGTTAAGCACCCTGTATCCGGGAATTTCGTGCGCGCCAATACGCGGTAATGTGCCCACACGCCTTGCGAAACTTGACTCAGGCGAATACGGCGCGGTATTGCTTGCCATTGCCGGACTCAAGCGCCTGGGGCTTGAAAGCCGCGTTAGCCGTGTTTTCAGTTTAGACGAAATGATGCCCGCAGCCGGACAGGGTATTCTTGCCGTGGTTACAAGAAAAGACGGCGAAGTTGCGGAGATTGCCGCGAAACTTGATGAACCAGTCCTGCGCCGCCGTGCTCTGGCGGAAAGGGCTTTTACCGATACGCTTGGTTTAGGCTGCGGTTTTCCCGTTGCCGCCTTTGCCGTTGAAGAAGGCGGCGAAATGCTTCTGCATGGCGGGTATTGCCCTGGCTTCCCCGATGAAACGGATTTTATCAAGTGCACCCTAAAGGGAACTACGGAAGAACCTGAACATTTAGGTCAACGCCTTGCTTTCAGGATGCTTGCCGAAACAGGGCGGCGGAAAAACCGCCTTGGCAGTGTGGCTCTTGTGGGCGCGGGGCCGGGAGATTCAGGTCTTTTAACGTTGCGGGGTGAAGCGGTTCTNGGCGGNGCGGAACTTGTTGTGTTTGACAGGCTGGTCACAGCAGGTGTGCTTGCCAAAATCCCGCGTAGCGCCGAAAAAATATACGCCGGAAAGGAATGCGGNTTACATGAACTGCCGCAGGAAGAAATCAACGCTATCCTTGTAAAAAACGCCGCTATGGGCATTCGAGTTGTGCGGCTCAAAGGCGGCGACCCCATGCTTTTTGGCCGCGGCAGCGAAGAAGCACTCTGTCTCTCCGATGCCGGAATCCCTTATGAGATCGTGCCGGGCGTATCATCAGCCATAGCCGTGCCTGCCGTCTCAGGAATTCCACTTACCCACCGCGGCGTTGCTTCAAGCCTGCATATCATTGCCGCGCACCATCGCAGTCAGGAGATTGATTTTTCATCGCTTGCAAGACAATGCTCAGGCGGCGATACACTTGTATTTATGATGGGAGTCTCACGGCTCAGGCAAATCTGCGGGGAATTGGTGAATGTAGGTCTTTCAGGTGATACGCCTGCTGCCGTTGTAAGCCAGGGAACCACAGCCATGGAAAAAAAGGTAATCGCTACAGCCGCAACCCTTTCAGGCAGAGCCGAAGAAGCCGGAATCAAAGCACCGGCACTTATCGTTGTTGGCGAAGTATGCCGCTTAGAGGCGGCTATCGCCGCGTGCAGTAAAAAACCCCTAGCCGGTCTTCGCATAGCCGTGACACGTCCGCTTGGCGGCATAAACCGCCTTGCGAAAATGCTTGACAGCCACGGCGCGGAAGTGATCGAATTGCCAACGATAAAAATTGTGCCGCTTGACGCTCCTGCGCTTAAAGAAGCCCTTATAAAACCGCCAGAAAAAACCTGGCTTGCCTTTACCAGCGTTCACGGCGTTGAAGCATTTTTCGTCAAACTCACCGAATATGGAATTGATATCCGCAGCCTCACAGCCTGTAAATTTGCCGCGGTTGGAAGCGCAACGTGTGATGCTCTTGCCTTGCGCGGAATTACAACAGACCTCGTGCCTGAAACGTTTTCAGGCGCTGCGCTCGGACAGGCGCTTGTTAATACCGCCGCAAAAGATGAGACAGTTATACTCCCGCGCTCGGCAATTGGCGGTAAGGAATTGCCGGATGCGCTGTCTGCCGCCGGAATCAACTGCATCGATATTCCTGTTTACAACACCGTTCCTGAAACGGGCTATGAAAATCCAGTTTATCGGTCAAGGCTTGTCGAAGGACTTCATTACGCCGCTTTTACCAGCCCTTCAGCTGTTGAAGCTTTTGTAAAGATTTTTGGAAATATCAGGATTACGGCTCTTTGCATTGGGGAAGCGACAGCGGTTCCGGCACGTGAACTCGACATGGAGGTAATTGTTCCACAGACAGCTTCCCTTGAAGGAATGGTGCAGGCAATACTTGAGCGTCATTCGGATTGTTATTCGTGTTGAATTGATGTAGAAAACCCGTAAAAGCCTGACAGGGTATCAAAAATATTTCTTGCTTTATGCTTTATCTGCATATATCATTATGGTATATGCTTACTTCAAGTTAAGGCAAAGGAGTGTTAATGGGCTTTGTCCTAAAACGGGAAGCGTTTAACCGTGCGCTTCTGACACTTAGTGAAACATATACGGTATACGCGCCAAAACATTTTGAACATGGGTCGCATTTCTCGGACTTGGATATGGTGCGTTACGGCATTGTCACAAAAATTGAAGATGTGGTCTTTGACGCCAAAAGCGCTAACTCTCCAAAAGAGGCATTGCAGCCGCCTTCGCAGACACTTTTTTATTTTAACGAAAATGAAGTTACAGAAACGAAAGCTCCGGCAAAAAAGCCGTTGGTGTTTTTGCGCTCCTGCGACATACACGCGCTAAAGCGTTTTGATAACATAGCGCTTGAAAACGGACTCCCTGACTTTTTCTACCGGCGCTTCCGCGAAAATGTCCGCTTTGTTCTTATGCCCTGCAAAACCGCTTTCCAAAGTTGTTTTTGCGTTGACATGAAAACTAATCAAACGGATGACTACGACTTTAGCGTGGAAGCTGACGGCGATGAATACCGCGTGAACGTAAAAGCGCAGGATATAGCTGCAGTCTTCAGAGCCTGCGGAGCGGCAGAAACCGATGTCTGTGTTTCGTTTGTAAGCGAAACACAGACGCGCGTTACGCTTTCAGAGAAAATCGTGAACACCGCCGCCGCGGCACTTTCCTCATTGCCTGTGTGGGAAGAATACGATGCGCGCTGTGTTAACTGCGGGCGTTGTAATTTTNGCTGCCCTTCGTGTTCCTGCTGGACAATGCAGGACATTTTTTATACGGACAACGGAAAGTCAGGCGAGAGGCGGCGCGTTTGGGCATCGTGCATGGTTGACGGATATTCTGATATGGCTGGCGGTGAATCGTACCGCAAGAAAAACGGCGAGCGGATGCGCTTTAAGGTTCTGCATAAAGTTTGCGATTATCAAAAATCCTTCGGGCATCCAATGTGTACAGGCTGCGGGCGCTGTGATGATGTGTGTCCCGAATATATCTCATTTTCCAACACCCTCAACAAACTCACTTCCGCGCTTGAAGATGCAGAGAAGGGAGGTGAACGATGACAGAAAACCACTATATTCCTTTCCGCTCAGAGATAAAGGATATTATTAAACACAGCGATCTTGAGTACACATTTTGCGTGTCGTATTCAGGCCCTGTTCTTCCTGGTCAGTTCTTCCATGTGTCGATACCGCATTACGGTGAAGCGCCGATTTCGGTGAGCGGCATTGCTGACGGCATAGTTGAGTTGACGATACGCCGTGTGGGAAGAGTTACAGGCGAAGTGTTTGAGTACAATAAAAACGACACGCTNTTTCTGCGCGGTCCTTACGGCAACGGCTTTCAACTTGATAATTACAGGGGCAAAGAATTGTTTATAATCGCNGGAGGAACGGGAGTTTCGCCCATACGCGGTGTGGTGGATTATTTTGCCGCGCATACGGAGGAAGTAAAAGGNTTNACATTTGTTGCGGGTTTCAAGAGCCCCGCAGACATTTTGTTCCGCAGTGACTTTGAGCGCTGGGGGAAAAGTGTAAACCTTNTCCTGACAACGGATGATAACAAAGGGGACACTAATTACCGCCAGGGGCTTGTCACNAAATACATTCCCGATCTCGAAGTAAAAGACATAAAGAGNGCCCAGGCAATAGTTGTCGGACCGCCGCGCATGATGCAAGTTACCGTAAAAGGCATGATNGAAAAAGGCTTTGCCGAAAAAAACATCTGGGTTTCCTACGAGCGCAAGATGTGCTGCGGTATGGGAAAATGCGGTCACTGCCGTATCAACGACAGCTACGTCTGTCTTGACGGACCTGTGTACAATTACGAAAAAGGCAAATTGCTGGTTGACTAAGGGGATGACATGGACATCGCAACAAAAAAAGTGAAGAAGAACGCTTTCAGGGTAACCAAAGTCCGGGGGAAATCCGCTTCACGAATCCGCATTCCAGGAGGTCATCTTCCCGCGGAATATTTGGGGCTTATCCAGGAAATAGCGGAAAAGTATGGCAACGGTACTGTGCACTTAACTGTGCGTCAGGGCTTTGAGGTGCCGGGCATTCCTTATGAGAAAATGCCTGAGGTCAATAAACTGCTTGAGCCGATTATTAGCGGGCTTAACATTAACCGCGCCAACAATCCGGGCGAAGGTTATTCGTCAGCCGGTACGCGGAACATCGCCGCCTGCATAGGAAACAGGGTTTGCCCTTATTCCTGTTATGATACAACGGCTTTTGCCAAGCGCATAGAAAAAGCGGTGTTCCCCAGCGACCTGCATTTCAAGATTGCGCTCACAGGCTGCCCCAACGATTGCGGCAAAGTGCGAATGCACGATTTTGGCATTATAGGTATGACAGATCCTCAGTTCGAGGCGACTCGCTGTGTGAGCTGTAATGCCTGCGAAAAATATTGCTCCAAAAAATCTGTGAAAGCAATCACGAAGGTAAATTTCCGCCCGCAGCACAACCGCGAAAAGTGCATCGGCTGCGGTGAGTGCGTACTGAATTGCCCCATGTCAGCATGGACACGCAGCAAACAAAAATACTACCGTCTTGTGCTGATGGGGCGCACCGGAAAGCGCAACCCGCGTCTGGCTGAGGACTTTATCAAATGGGCTGACGAGGACAGCATCGTAAAGATAATTGTCAACACCTACGACTACGTGAAGCAGTACATCGACCTTTCTGCGCCCGGCGGAAAGGAACACATTGGATACATTATTGACCGCACTGGCTTTGACGAATACAAGAAGTGGGCATTGAAGGATGTAACGCTGCCGCCGGTTGCGGAGGTGACACCGCGGCTATACTGGAGCGGTAAGCATTATTATTGACAGTTTCGCTTCGTAGTGTTTCACCCTGTGCTGTTTCAAACCACTTACAAAAATACACTTGATAAATTCGCACGTTTGGCATTGACCGCGAGTGAGTGATAACTTATAACTTAATGTAGATTTAAAAAACCCGAGGCATCAATTTTGTACGGGCATCACAGGGAGACATCACCATGAAACAAAAAGTAAATTGTCTCATTGCGGCAATGATTGGCGCTTTTATTTTGAGCGGCTGTGCTACTGTTAGCGAAGTTGAACCGGAATCTCAGGTTCCTGAAATGCAAATTCCGTACTTTTACTATTCTTTTGAGATATTTAGAATCTCACTGGAGCATTTTCAGTCGCTTCCCTGGCCAACG
>WQRS01000063.1 GCA_009786615.1 Treponema sp.
GCGTGAATATACGGCGGCTTTCCCAAACCGTAAAGCACTTCGCGCCAGGGCACAGTTTCCACTTCAACATATTCGTCTTCGTCAAGTTCCAGCGGCAGCGGCGGNCTTAAATCNANAGCGATGAAAAAGTGTACGCGGTTGGACATAATCGCCGGATTGGGGTTAAACACTCCAAGCCGCTCGATTTTCCCCGCGTTGTAGCCTGTTTCTTCCCGCAGCTCCCGCGCAGCACCTACTGACGGTTCCTCATCCGAACCAAAAACGCCGCCGGGGAATTCCAGGCTTATTTCGCGCGCGCCGTGCCGCCATTGCCTTACCATGACAAATTCCCTACCGCGCTCTGTTTCCAATACCGGTATTACAATCGCCCAATCNTGGGTNTCCAAAACCGTAAACGTCCTGAGCGTTTTTTCAGGCGAGCGGGAATAGCGCTCGCTAACGCTGAATATTGGTGTGGTAAATACGGTTTTCTGACTTTCTTCGTTCCATTCAAGTCTGTCGATAATCTTGTCGTTAAGCTTGTTGTCCATTTTTACTCCATTGGGAAGGGCAAAATCCCATCCACTGTTTTACGTTCACATAATATCATTATAAGCCTGTCAAGTCCCATCGCAACACCGGAACACGGCGGGAAAGATTTTTTCCCGTTTCTTGCATCNAACAGTTTCCAGTAATCGTCATCCACCGCGTGGCGGACTAACGCGGTTTGCTCTTTTGCCGCCTTTTCGCTTTCAAAAAANCGCCGCACTTCTTCTGCGCAGGTTTCTTCAGAAAAGCAATTGGCAAGTTCAATGCCGCGCGCGTACAGCTCCCAGCGCTCAACGGTTTTTCCGTCAGGGCTTTTTTTCGCAAGGCAGGGAACAAAAGCCGGATAATCCATAAGCACGACAGGTTTTTCAAGATTAATAAAAGGCTCCACAGCGTGAATGAAAATCAAGTCGTAAAGCGCATGAACTGAAAGTCCGGGCGGCGGATTTATGCCCAGCCGCCTGGCTTCCGCTTCCATAACGGAGGAGCTCTTTGCCGCGTCAAAAAGCGAAAAGCCTGCCCATTTTTGGAAAGCNTCTTCNACCGTGAGTTTAATAAAAGGCGGTGAAAGTTCTTTTTTATCGCCGAAAGTTGTTAAAAGAAACGCAAAAAGNTCTTCGGTGAGACGCATCGAATCGCGGTAATCCGCCTGCATTGTGTAGTATTCAAGCATGGTGAACTCCGGGCTGTGCTGGCGGCCGGAAGATTCCCCGTTTCTGAAACACTTGCAAATTTGGTACATATTGGTTCGATGTTCAGCGATAAGGCGTTTCATCCAGACTTCCGGAGACGGTACAAGCCAATACGGTTTTGCCGCCTGCGCCGTTTGCTCTGCCAGCGCTGATTGCGCTGAAAGTTCCTGCGGTAAAAGGCGCGAAGTTTGAAAAACTTCAAGGCACGATTCGGGAATTAGGCTTGGCGCCAAAAGCGGCGTGTCAACTTCCAGATAATCCTTTTGATCAAAAAAACTGCGCACATGGCGGATTATGCCTGCCCGCTGTCCTAAAAGCTCAATGTCCACGCCGCTACCGAACCAGCTCCTGAACCGCCGCCTTCCATTTTTTGCCGCGGTCAAATTCGTTTAAGAACATTCCAAAACTTGCACAGCCGGGCGAAAACAGCACCGTGTCACCTGATGCGGCGGCATCCAAAGCGGACTTTGCCGCATCTTCAGGCGATTCAAAGGGCCCACGGTATTTAACGCCGCCTGAATCAAATAGGGCTTTTAGCTTGTCAGTTCCGCTCCCTGAAAGTAAGACAACAGCTTTGGCGCTGGCGGCGGCGGCGGCAAGTATGCTGAAGTCAAGGTCTTTGTCCGTGCCGCCGCAAACGAGTACAAGGCTTTTTTGCGGGTTATCAAAAGCGTTTATAGCGGAAACTGCCGCGTCAGGAATTGTGGCGGCGGTGTCGTTGTAAAAACGGATGCCGCCTGCTTCGCAGAAAAACTCAAGGCGGTGCTCAACGCCCGGGAAGCGGCTTAAGCTCTCTTTGATAAAAAGCGGCGGAAGTCCCAGATCCAAAAGCGCCAAAGCCGCCGCCAAAAGGTTTCGTTTTTGGTGGCGTCCGGGAATGAGCGGGCGTTCAGGAACAACTTCGACAACACTGCCCGGTTCTCCGCCGCCTGCTGTGCCTGAGGGTGTTTCCCACAGGCGCGCAAATCCCGGCCCTTTCGGGTCTGCAATCCAGCCGCCTGAAATCCCTTCACCCAAAGGTTCTTCAGAAAAAACAATGCCGCGTCCGGGCGTTTCGCGGTGAAAACTTTTCCCCCATTCGTCATCCGCGGCAACTGTCACATCGAGATTATTCTGATCTTTGTAAATAAGCCGCTTGTCGGCAACGTAGGTTTCCATTGTGCCGTATCTGTCCAGGTGATCGCGCAGTATGCAGGTGATAACAGAAGCTCTGGGTTTTAAGAGTTTGCGCCCGCGCAGGTCACCCAACTGAAACGAGGAAAGTTCCAGCACCACATCATCGTCCTGTTTTAGGGAATCAAGAAAGATGAGCGGCGAAACGGCAATGTTCCCGCCCAAATGTGCATTCCCTGAATGGGCATTTGGCAAAGCGCCGGAAGGAATTGTGCGGCTTTCATTGAGCACCCAGTACATAGCCGAGGAAGCGGTTGACTTGCCTTTCGTGCCCGTTACCGCAGAAATCCGCGCGGGGCAGGCAGCCAAAAAAAGGGAAATATCGGTTTCGATTCTGCGCGCCGCTTTTAAGTACGGGGAATCGGGGCGGACACCGGGGTTTTTTATTACGATGTCGGCGTTTTTGAAATCCTCACTTTCATGCCTGCCCAAAATATAATGGACGGGAAAGGATTTCAGCTTTTCCATTGAAGGGGCAAGCGTTTTTTCATCCCGCAGATCGGTAACGGAGACTTCCGCGCCAAGACCGGCCAGATACCGGGCGGATTCCACTCCGCCGCCGTGAAGACCAAGCCCCATGACGAGAACCTTCATGCCGGCAAAACTCTCTTTTTTCATATATACGTTTTATCCTTGTCATTGTATACTACATCATGTCTCAATTAGAAACAACAGAGCCTGTCCCCGCACTGGATGAAGCCGGGCGCCCTGTAAATTTTGGCTGGGCGCGTTCACCTTTGTTCACTTACGAACACGGTCTTTTAATGTCGCCCCGCCGAAGCATCAGCGAATCTGATCGCTACGTTATTTCTTCGCCAACCCATTTGATCCTTTTTGAAATATTGGATGACGGCTATTTAGGATATATGTGCATTTCGGTTGCTTCCCTGAAAGACCGCAAACGCTCAACGCACACNTTCCTCACGCCGTTTTCGCTGGGTTCTTTTAACCTGCCGCGTTCAAGCGAATCAGGTTCNATAAAATTTTACCACAAAAAAAGCTATCTAAACTTTGCCGTNATGGACAAGGGAATCAGGATCATCAAAGTTGACGCGCCGAAGTTTAGCCGCACAAGAACTTTAAGAGGCGAGGTGGTTCTTACCCCGCCGCCTGAAGCAGAGTCGCTTGTAACACATTTGCCNTGGCGGGAAAAAGAAAACGCGTTTTGTTACACCAGGCGTTCACCGTGGTACACTGTTGAAGGTGTAATTCAACTTGGAACGACTGAGCTTATTTTCACCCGCAACAATGCATGGGGAATTTATGACTGGAACCGCAGAGTGCGCCCGCGTAAGGATCTGCGTTTTTGGGCATCCGGCTGCGGGCAGTCAGACGGGCGGCAAGTGGGTTTCAGCGTTGGGCACAGTTCGGCAGATTCTTCTTACGCAACAGAGAACGCTTTTTTTCTGGACGGCAAGCTGCATAAACTCGATCAGGTGACGTTTCACATTCCCTCAAACCGCCCTGTGCCGTGGCGCTTCACCAGCAACGACAATCGTTTGGAAATGACTTTTTCGCCGCAGCAAGAGCGCGATGAAAACCACCAAATGCTTTTTTACTCACTCAAGCGCCGGCAATTGTTCGGCTCTTTTTCCGGCGCCGCAAAACTTGATGATGGTTCAAGAGTTGAGTTCAGCGACATTACCGGATTTGCCGAGCGGCGAAAAAGCCGGCTTTAACTTATTGCAGGGAAAATCCGGAAATGAAAATTGGTAACTTATACAAACACAATAAAACCGTGGTCTCGTTTGAAGTTTTTCCGCCGAAAAAAGACGGCGATATTGGAACGATATATAATACATTAGACGGTTTAAGTACATTAACGCCTGATTTTATCAGTGTTACTTTCGGCGCCGGCGGGAAAGCAAAAGGCACAAACATTACCGTCGAAGTTGTTCAGCACATTAAAGAGAAAAACAAAATTGAGGCGCTTGCGCATTTGACTTGCTCCGCCGCTGACGAAAGCGACATCAAAAGCATTACCGAAGATTTTAAGCAGAAAGGTATTGAAAATATTCTCGCACTTGGCGGTGATGAAAAAGCAATCGGCAGTTTCAGGTATGCCAAAGATTTAATTGCCGCGTTAAAAGCGCACGGCTTTAACATAGGAGCTGCGGCATATCCTGAAGGGCATATCTCTTGCGAAAACTTAAAAGACGATATTCGGCATCTTAAAGAAAAGCAAGATTGCGGAGCTGATTTTTTTGTAACGCAATTGTTTTTTGAAAACGATGTTTTTTACCGCTTTTTGGAAAAGGCTCGCGCTGCCGGTATTACAAAACCAATTTCTGCCGGCATTATGCCGATTTTAAGCAAGGCGCAAATACAGCGGATGATATTTATGTGCGGCGCTTCGCTTCCTGCTCCGATAATNAAATTAATNAATAAATACGGNGATGAAGGGGAAAGTCTTGCNAATGCGGGCGTTGAATATTCGTGCAGGCAAATGCAGGATTTGTGCGATAATAATGTTGAAGGCGTTCATATTTATACAATGAACAAACCGTTTATTGCCGAATATTGCCTNAAAAACTTAAACGTTAAAAGAGTGTAATATGGCAATTAAAACTGATACCGCTTTNCCCGCCGTGCAAAAAACCGCGCAAAAAGATGTGCCAATGGCTGTACCAAAAGCTGTATACAAAGAATACGCAATTGAAGTTACCACTGATTGTGTGTATTTGCCCGGCGGAATTGCTTTTAAGGGAAAATCACTTGCGGCGCATTTGCAAGGATGCAATAAATGCGCGGTTCTTGCGGCAACTCTTGGCGCTGAAGTTGATCGCCATTTACGCAGACTTCAATACACAAGCTTAACTGCCGCTCTTGAATACGATGCCGAAGCCAACAATCTTATTGAAGAAATATGCGACAGCTTGCAGGAAGAAATTGCAGTGAAGGCAGGGCAAGAAGGTTTGCATATAACTTCACGCTTTAGTCCCGGTTACGGTGATTTTCCGCTTTCAAGTCAAAGTGACTTACTGAAAATTACAAATGCCGCAGCGCTTGCAGGAATTACGGTGAGTGATGATAATTTATTGCTGCCGCAAAAATCAGTTACTGCGGTGATTGGATATACAGCGGAGAAACCTGAAATAAAAGACAAATGCTTAAACTGCCCGATAAAGGAGAAGTGCGAAAAAAATGAAAAATGCTGATTTAATTAATGCGCTGAAAAACGATGTTTTGATTTTTGACGGCGCAATGGGCACAATGCTTCAAAATAAAATCCCCGCAGGAACATTACCTGAGATTTTAAATGTTACCAATCCTGATTTAATAATAGATATTCACAGGCAGTACGTCGAAGCCGGAAGCGATATAATTACCGCAAACACATTCGGCGCAAACGGGCTTAAATTCGATAAAACAGAATTTAGTGTTGAAAAGATTATTTTTGCGGCTATAGACAATGCAAAATTTGCGGGCGCAAAATTTGCCGCTCTGGATTTGGGTCCTTTGGGGCAGATGTTGCAGCCGTCAGGCGTTATTGGCTTTGAACAGGCGGTGGAATTATTCGCGCGGCAAATCAGGGCGGCTGTTTTGGCAAACGCGGATTTAATCCTTATTGAAACAATGTCTGATCTTTACGAAGTAAAAGCCGCAGTCATTGCGGCAAAAGAAAACAGCCGCCTGCCTGTTGTCGTGTCAATGACGTTTGATGAAAACTTGCGCACGTTTATGGGATGTGATGCAATTACGGCGGCTGTTTTTTTGAATGCGATCGGCGTGGACGCAATCGGAGTCAATTGTTCGCGCAATCCGTTTATGATTGCGCCTGTAGTTGATGTGTTTGCTGCACACAGCAGTATTCCTGTTTTGGTAATGCCGAACGCTGGGCTTCCATCTCCTTCCGGCGCTTACAGTGTAACCCCCGATCAATTTGCGCACGCACTCACAGAATATTATGAAAAAGGGGTTTCTTTGTTCGGCGGCTGCTGCGGAACAACTCCTGAACATATTGCGCTCTAACAAAAGCGATAAAAGGGAAAAAGCCGCTTGCCGGAAAGCTTCAAAAAATTACAGCGGTTACATCGGGAACGAAAAGCGCGGTATTTGACGGACGAATAAGTGTAATTGGTGAAAGGATAAATCCGACAGGAAAGCCCAAACTAATTGAAGCGATTAAAAATAACAATTTAGGTTTTATTATAAACGAAGCGGTAAATCAGGAAGATGCAGGCGCGGATATTTTGGATGTGAATGCGGGACTTCCTGATATTAACGAGGCGGCGGCACTTGCGCATATTGTTCGGGAAATTCAAAGTTTAAATACAGTGCCGCTGCAAATTGACAGCGCAAGTTATGAAGCAATCGAAAGTTCTGTGCGCATTTATAACGGGAAGCCGCTATTAATTCGGTGAACGGAACGAAGGAAAGCAAACATAAAGTTTTTCCAATCGCAAAAAAATACGGCGCGGCAGTTGTCGCCCTTACCCTGGATGAAAACGGAATTCCTCCAAAAGCTGAAAAACGTTTTTTAATCGCAAAAGACATTGTCCAAACAGCAGAAAGTTATGGGCTAAAGCGCGAAGACATTATAATTGACTGCCTTGTTTTAACCGCGTCCGCACAGCAGGCAGAAGTTTTTGAAACAATTAAAGCGATTAGGCTTGTTAAAGAAAACTTAAACGTGAAAACAATTTTGGGTGTAAGTAATGTTTCGTTTGGTTTGCCCAACCGCCCGTATTTAAACGGCGTCTTTTTGACCGCGGCTCTTACTGCCGGTTTGGACGCGGCAATCGTAAACCCGATGTCGGCTGAAATTACATCGGTTTTAAAAGCCTTTAATGTGCTTAACGGGAATGATGCCGGGGCGGAAAAATATATCTCTTTTTTCAGCGCAACAAGTGAAAAAAAAGAAAAGCCTGATACGAGTGAAAAGGATTTAATAACGCTTGTTTGCGGCGGACAAAAAGATGCCGCTGTTGCGGTTGCAAAATCCAAGCTTGCAAAAGAAGAACCTTTGAAAATAATTGATGAATATTTAATTCCTGCGCTTAATATTGCCGGAAAGGAATTTGAAGCCGGAAGATTATTTCTTCCGCAGTTGGTGCAATCAGCGGAAACCGC
>WQRS01000064.1 GCA_009786615.1 Treponema sp.
GATCCTCTGGTTTTTTCGCGGCATCCCATTGTAAGAACAATTGCTTTCGCTTGAATTTCAAGAATACCCGAAGTATTCATGGCTTTTATTTTTTTATCTTTTGACATAGAAATTACCATCGTGTCCAAAAGTATTTCGATGTTNTCNTCCCTTGCCATATCAATGTAACGCTGTGCGTATTCAGGNCCGGTAAGTTCTTCGTTAAAAATNTGCANCCCAAATCCGTTATGTATACATTGCTGCAAAATCCCGCCGCATTCAACATCNCGCTCAATTACAAGCACGCTTGAAATGCCTTGCTGCTTCGCTTGAATTGCNGCCGCAAGACCTGCAGGCCCGCCGCCAATAATTACAATGTCATAGTGTTTCATATTGCTGGTTTCCTTTATTTTGTCCTTCCGGTTAATATGTACGAAGACTTTTTNTCAAGCACAATTTCTTCAAGCGGCCTTTGTAATTCGCGCGCAATTATTTGCTGCACACGCGGCCCGCAAAATCCGCCCTGACACCTTCCCATTCCGGCGCGGCATCTGCGTTTTACGCCATCCATTGTGGTTGCCCCGCCTTTCCGCCTGATTGCATCAACAATGTCACCTTCGGTGATGTTTTCACAGCGGCAAATAATTCTCCCGTATTGGGGATTTTTTTTAATCAAGGCCGCCTGTTCATCGCCTTTCATTTCATAAAAAAGCTCTCTTTTAATTATTGGATTAAAATCTTTCTTTTTATTAAGCGGAAGTCCTTTCTCCCCAATAAGCGAAACAACATGCACGGCAATTGCCGGAGCCGCTGTAAGCCCCGGCGATTTAATTCCTGCAACATCAATAAATTTAGGAGCATCAGCGGCTTCTTGAACAATAAAATCTCCGGTATCTGATTCCGCGCGCAAGCCTGAAAAGTTTCTTATTGTGTTTCTCGTTGAAACTTTTGGAACCAGCAACTGCGCATTTTTGCGCACGTTTTCAAGCGTCTCATCCGTTGTGCTGACATCTTCTTTATCAGAAATATAATCTGATGAAGGGCCGACAATTACATTTCCGTGCGCTGTCGGTGAAACCAAAACTCCCTTGCCCATTTTTGTAGGACAGGGGAAAACAGTTGCGCTNACAATNCCTGNTTCNGTTTTATCAAGCAAGAAATATTGCCCGCACACAGGAGTTATTTTAAATGCAGGTGCGGCTGCCATATTGTGAATACGGTCTGCGTAAACGCCTGAGGCATTTACTACAAATTGAGAGCGCACTTCACTGTTATTACTTTTAATTACATAACTGCCTTCATTTTTTATAATTTCGCTGACATCAAAACCAAAAGTACAATCAACACCGTTCATCGCGGCATTTTCCAAAAGTGCCAGCGTCAAAAACATGGGATCCGCAACACCGCCGGTTTCCGCATATAAAGCACCGAGTGCCTGCGGGCTTATTGCTTTTTCACGGTTTAACAATTCGTCCTTTGTTAAAATGGACAAACCTGTAACCCCGTTGTTTATTCCACGCTCCTTAAGCCGCTGGACATGCGCAAGCTGCTCATCATCAAAAGCGACAACAAACGAGCCGTTTCTTATGAAAGGGACGGAAAGTTCGCCGCAAAGATCATCGAACATTTTATTGCCCAAAACGTTAAACTTCGACATTAAAGTACCTTCAGCCTGTGCAAAGCCGGCGTGCACAATCCCTGAGTTGGCTTTTGAAGCCCCAACGCAGGCATCTTCTTCTTTATCAAGGATAATAACTTTTAAATCATACCTTGAAAGCTCCCGCGCTATTGCTGTTCCTATAACTCCTGCTCCTATAACCGCAACATCATACATACGCTATACCCCACATACCATCAAAAGTTTGATCACATCTGTATACCGGAAATAATTCTATCGCGCGCATTATAACACGGAAAGGCAGTAGCTCTTCAACTGCTCAGCAACTGAAGTTTCATTTGCGCCTTCTACCGATATGACAATTTCCTCTCCTGCCTTTGCCTGAAGCTTGAGTACCGAAAACAAGCGTTTGGCATCGACTTTTTGGTCTTTTTTTGCAATAGTTATCGTCTCAGGATAACTTTGAGCTTTTTTTACAAAGCTTCCCGCCGGGCGGGCGTGTAAACCTTCCCCCGCTTTAAGTGTGTAAGTAAACTCTACCAACTTCTTACCTCGTTCTGTTTTGGACTGTTATTCGTCCTTGGGCAATATGTACTCTTCTAACTGTTTTAGAACTTCCTCAGCGCTTTGCTCCGCGGATATGGCGATGGCGGCAATCAAGGCACCTTCAACCAAAGCCGCGTCACAAAGGTAAACGCGCGTTTGCAATTCACTGTCCAGCGCTTCTTTAGCCATTTGTCCGGTCAGGCGTGCGGAGCCAAGGTCGGCAAGGACTATCACTTCACCTTGCTCAGCAGCCGCGTGCATCGCTTCAAAAGTGCTGTCATAATCCGCGCCGAGCGTACCGACCTTGGTGCCGCCCACCGCGATTATGTTGGCTTCCCCGCCCATTTGCAACGCAAGGTCTTTCGCGCCTTCCACGATTTTCAAGCTATGCGACAAAAGCAGTAACGAAACCACGCGTACCTCCCTAAGCCAGCGCCTTGTTAATCACGGAGATCATCAGATAACTCGATGCCGCACCCGGATCGATATGCCCGATACTGCGCTCGCCAAGGTACGAAGCCCTGCCTTTTTTCGCGATGATGTCTTTTGTCTTTTCCATACTGCCGGCAGCGACCTTCTCCGCATTGGCGAACGCCTCTTTCAAAGCAAGCCCCGACGCGCTATCTTTTTCCAAAGACTCAAGCACCGGAAGCAGCACATCGAGCATGGTTTTGTCGCCAAGCTGCGCCTTGCCGATAGCCTGCACACCGGCGACTCCAGCCGCAAAAAGCGGGAGAAAGCCTTGCAGGTTTATTTCGGTCAAGCCTTTAGCCGCGGCGGAAGCCTTTAAAAACAGGCTGCCGTATAAGGGACCTGATGCCCCGCCCACGTTGGAGATGAGCGTCATTGCGACAGTTTTAAGCACCTCGCCTATGTCGGCACCGGGAGCATCTTTTAATTTCTGCACGACCACACCAAATCCTCTGTCCATGTTAAACCCGTGGTCGCCGTCACCGATTGCCTGATCGAGATCGCTTAAATACTGCTTTTGTTCCCCAACGGCAGCCGCGATGTCAAAAACTATGGCTCGTACCTTGTCAGTGTCTATGTGCATCAGCAGTGCGTCCCCCAGGCGATTGTCTGTGCGCTTGCGTCGTAGTACTTTTTCAGCTCTTCGTCAAGTTTCAGCACAGAGATGGAGAAGCCCGCCATTTCAATAGCTGTCATGTAATTACCGACATTGGTCGAGTAAATCTTGATACCTTTCTTGCCAAGAATTTCATGCGCCTTACGGTTCACGATGAACTGCTCCATAAGCGGGGTGGAACCCAAGCCGTTGATGAGCAGGGCGACTTCCTCACCGGAATTGATGGGGTTGTCTTTCAGGATGTAGTCCACCAGAATGTGCTCGACAAGCTCGTTCGCCGTCCGGATTTTTTCCTTTACAACGCCCGGCTCTCCGTGAATGCCAAGTCCGACCTCGACCTCATCCTCGCCAAGTTCGAAGCCCGGCTTTCCAGCTGCCGGCACGATACATGCGGAAAGGGCGATACCCATGGAGCGCACGTTTGCGACGACTTTCTCACCGATTTTCTGCACAGCGTCAAGATCAAGCCCCGCCTCTGCTGCGGCACCGGCAATCTTGTGGATAAGAACAGTCCCTGCAATTCCGCGCCTGCCGACTGTCCAGGTGCTGTTCATAACCGCAACATCGTCGTTGACAATGACTTTCGCGGTTTTTATGTTCTCAGCTTCAGCCATTGTCGCCGCCATCTCGAAGTTCATCACATCACCGGTGTAGTTTTTAACGATCATCAAAACACCTTTGTCGGTCTTGACTGCCTTGATCGCCTCGAAAATCGGGTCGGGGCTGGGAGAAGTGAACACCGCGCCGCAGACAGCGGCATCAAGCATTCCCGGACCGACAAAACCGGCGTGGGAAGGCTCATGCCCTGAACCACCGCCTGAGATCAGCGCGACTTTCCCCGTCTTTGGAACGCTGCGAACAACGACAGCCTGCCCCGCCTCAGCGACAGGCACACGCTTTAAGCAGCATGGGTAGGCCAAAACCAACCCATCGACCATCTCGTCAACAATATTGTTGACATCATTGATTACTTTTTTCATGTTTGCCTCACATTAAACTACGGAGATGTCCAATAAGTATTGAAAATATTCAATCACGCTATATATAGTGTCGTTAGGCGCAACATCCCTCATTTCTGTTACTTTTCGGACATCTCCACGGGAAGCGTTGATTTATTCAACGCTTCCCGTAAAACGAAAACGAGTTAGCTCGTTACTTGCCGATAGGCCTTGTAGCCGGACCAGCCAATATCCGCGTTACCGCAAACCGGGCAGGTCACAGGTGCGGCCTTTGCATTAATTACATTTCCGCAATTTTCGCATGCCCATGAGTCCTGCACAACTGTGGAAGTGCCAAGCTTGCCAAGCAGTTTCCTGTAGGTATCCGCATGAACCTTTTCGATTTCCGCGACTTTCAGAAACATCTGCCCTATTTCATCAAAGCCCTCTTCCTGCGCTGTCTTAGCAAATGAAGGATACATTTCTGTACTTTCCCCGACCTCGCCGTCGATAGCAGCTTGCAGGTTATCTTTGGTAGTTCCAATGCCGCCAAGATATTTGAACCATAACTTGGCGTGCTCCTGCTCGTTTACCGCTGTCTTTTCAAAAAAGTGGGCAACAGCATCGTGCCCTTCTTCCCTTGCCTTAGCTGCGAAGTAAAAATACCTGCCGCGTGCCTGCGATTCGCCTGCAAATGCAAAACGCAGGTTGGCTTCTGTTTTGGTTCCCTTAAGATCTTTCATATTTTTCTCCTATGTTTGTTTTTAACCGAAAACTGCAACGCTTGTGAGAGCACCCAGAATACCGCCAATGACAGGACCGACAACCGGAACCCATGAATAGCCCCAGTCAGATCCGCCCTTCCCTTTCATCGGGAGGATTGCGTGCATAATGCGCGGCCCCATACAGCGTGCCGGGTTGAGCGCGTACCCTGTTGTGCCGCCCAGCGACATACCGATGGCAAGAATGACGAACCATACCCATATTGCGACGCCGGCGGTGTGCGCTGCCGTAAGCGCAAATAACAGCACAAAAGTAGCGATAATTTCGCAGACAAGGTTACGCGGAAGATTGCGAATCGCAGGGCCCGTGCTNAACACGCCAAGTTGGCTGGCAGGATCTGTCTGATCCAGGTGATCTTTGTACATGACCCAAACNAGGAAAGCACCGACCATTGCCCCGAGGAACTGCATTATTATGTACATAGGGACATNGGCAAACGGAACCATCCCCACCGTCGCTAAACCGATGGTAAGAGCCGGGTTAAAGTGATTTGACATTTCCCCAAACATGATTGCTGGTACGGCAACCGCCGTGGCCCATCCGACTGTGATAACGATCCACCCTGTACCGTTTCCTTTAGTACCCTTTGTAACCACGTTGGCGACAACGCCATCGCCGAGTAAAATCAGAAAAGCTGTTCCTAAAAATTCACCCATAAGAACCGAAGGTGCTGGCATATAATATCCTTCCTTTTCGCGCCCTTAATTTTTCAGGCGCTTTGATTTTTTTTGCGGGTAACACCCGCAAGTTTACAAACAATAACAGGGCTCTCCGGGCAAGCGCAGGCTTGCTCAAGAAAGCCCGGCATGATCACGACTTTTCCCAGCCTAGCGAGCGCTTTACAGCCTCTTTCCAGCCGGAAACAAGCTTAGCCCTGTCCGCTTCCTGGATTTCAGGCTTGAACACCCTGTCACGGGCAACGTTCTTGACGATGTCCTGCTTGTTCTCGTAGAAGCCGGCCGCAAGCCCGGCAAGGTAGACCGCACCGAGCGCGGTGCTTTCGATCACCTTGGGACGGATGACCTCTGTGTTGAGGATGTCAGCCTGGAACTGCATCAGGAAGTTGTTAGCGGTAGCTCCTCCGTCAACGCGGATGCTCTGAATCGGCACTTTCGCGTCTGTTTCCATCGCCTTGATAACGTCGTAGCTCTGGTATGCCAGAGACTCAAGTGTCGCGCGTACGAAATGCTCTTTGGTGGTTCCGCGCGTGATGCCGACAATTGTGCCCCTGGCGAACTGATCCCAGTAAGGCGCACCAAGCCCGACGAACGCGGGAACAACGTACACGCCGCCGGCATCAGGCACCTTCAGCGCGTATTGCTCGGAAAACGCCGCGTTGTCGATCAGGCGCAGCCCATCGCGCAGCCACTGTATCGACGCTCCGGCGATAAACACACTGCCTTCCAGCGCGTACTCAACCTTGCCGTCCGCGCCCCATGCGATGGTCGTAAGCAACCCGTTTTGGGAGGCAACAGCTTTCTCGCCGGTGTTCATGAGAATGAAACATCCGGTTCCGTAGGTATTTTTGACTGTTCCAGGATCAAAGCAACATTGCCCGAACAAAGCGGCCTGCTGGTCGCCGGCGATGCCAGCAATCGGAACCTCGCCACCCAGAATATCGGAGGCTGTGTTTCCGTACACGTAGCTCGAAGGTTTTACATCAGGCAGTATCTGCCTGGGAATGTTCATCTCTTTTAGAATTTCCTCGTCCCACTCAAGCTTGTGGATGTTAAAAAGCATGGTGCGCGAGGCGTTGCTGTAATCGGTAACGTGGACTTTTCCTTTGGTGAGGTTCCAGACCAGCCACGTGTCGATTGTTCCAAACAACAATTCGCCCTTTTCCGCCCTTTCCCTTGCGCCATCTACGTTTTCAAGTATCCAGCGCACTTTTGTTCCGGAAAAATAAGCATCCACGACAAGCCCTGTTTTGTCCTTGATCGCCTTGTCAAAACCCTTGGCTTTCAGGGTCTCACAGTAGTCAGCAGTACGGCGGCACTGCCAGACGATAGCGTTGTAGACTGGCTTACCAGTGTTTTTGTCCCACACAACNGTNGTNTCCCTNTGGTTNGTGATGCCGATTGCGGCAATGTCCCCCGCCGAAACACCAGCCCTGGCGTTGGCTTCCGCCAAAACCCCAAGCTGCGTTGAGTAGATCTCCATCGGATCGTGCTCCACCCATCCTGGTTTGGGGAAAATCTGTGTGAACTCTTTTTGAGCCACTTGTATGATGTTCCCCTGCTTGTCGAACACAATTGAGCGGGAACTTGTCGTCCCCTGATCAATTGCGACGAGATACTTCTTTGACATTGTCTACCTCCGAAGAATATTTGTGGGGTCGCCACTCTTGCCTGTTTGCAAGCAAAGCG
>WQRS01000065.1 GCA_009786615.1 Treponema sp.
ACCTTGTGGTTATCCTTGAAAGCCAGCACTGGAATCTGCGGGATTTTTCAGGCGCTAAAGGACGCGCGATTGATGCGGCAATTGACCTTTCAGCTCTTCCGCCATCGGCTTTGGTATTAAACGGCAAGCGCTATTTTTTCGCTACCCCGTGGACTGAACTTTCCCTTTTCTCCCGTCTTTACAAGTCAGGTTTAATGCCTGAAACCTTCCTTCCGCTTGGTTCTGTAGCGCTGACCGCGGTCGCGTTCGCCCTGCGCTCAGGCACCGGCACAGTCCTTACAGCNGGAATAGANTTTTCCTTTTCACTTGATTTTTACCATGCGCGCGGAACTCCTTCGCGCCTTGAAAGAGAAAGAACCACTTGCCGCACCAAAAGCCTTATAAACTTTAACCCGGCTTTAAGGGAAGGAACGTTTTCCGCGGTTTCCAAAAACGGAATGCCTGTACGAAGCGATCCTGCAATGCGAACATACGCACTGCTTTTCCACCGCGAATATGGCGGCAACAGGCGTTTGTTGGACATTGAAGGGCAGGGTGTTTCGTTGGGTGTGCGCACTGTCCCTGTAACCGAGGCTTTTGTGGTTTTAAGCGGCGGTGAAAAGCCGCTCCCCGTTTCTTGCATACATGAAAATAAAACTGGCAAAAAAGCCGCCGCCGCGAAGCGGGAAAAAACATCCGCTTTTGTTAAAAATGAAATTGAAGTATTACAAGAGCTTAAAAGTATGTTAAAAGGGGAAGCACCATTGTCCATAAAGCGGCTGGAAGAACTACTTGACTTTGCTGATTACCTTTGGGCGCACTTCCCCGAATCTGCCGGCTCAGGCGGCAGGAGGCCTCAAGTAACTGATGAGAGCTTTCTTAAGCGTGTGAGAACGGAAATAAACCCGTTTATCAAACGCTGGGAAACAACCATTCTCTTGATGCAGCCGGAAAATGGTGTATAATGGTTTGCAGGAGAGCGTCATGAAAAACTTTGCTTTGGGGATGATTGTGTTTGTTTTTGCGGGTTTCGCGGTGAGCTGCGCCACGCCCGCAAGATCCGCTGTATTAGCCGACGGAAGACCTGTCGCGCTTGTTTCAGTGGTTTCAAACTGGGACATCAACTGGCATGGCGAGGCTGAAGTGAACCCCGCCCTCATAGGTGCGGCAAGCCGCCGGGCGCTGCGCGATGACCCTGATCTCGCCATTATTTCAAATGCGGATGTTCTTATAAACTCAGCCGAGCGGATTTTAAGGCAAGCCGCCTTTGCTTCAGGCGGGCTTATAACGTTCTCCGACAGAGAGGAACTGCTTGAGTCAAACGCTTACAGGCAGGCTAATCTTAACAGGCGCCGCATTAACAGCGCTCATTCAATTCCCGATGGATTTCGCCTTATCGACCCAAGGGACAGAAACTTCCCGCAAGCGCTTGCCGAAGAAAAGGGCATATACCGCAGTATGTTTGTGGATTTTACGTTTACTAAAGCCATGCGATCAGGTTTTGGGAGAAACGGAAGCGGCGGGGTAAATGTTGCGATGCGTGTTCAGATTGTTGACGACGGGGGGGCCACGCTTTATAACCGGACGTTTAATGTAATAAGCCGGGATACATTGCGAGTCGCCAACGGACGGTATTCATCAAGTGAGCTTATGGCGCTTTTTGATGCCTCAATTCTTGATGCCGGACACGATTTCATCGAACATTTTTCTGACATGATTTCCCGCTTAAGGTTTTAACGGCTTGTTTTGCTCCTTGCCAATAAAGCCTTAAGCGGTTTTTTTATATATATTCACATCGCCAGTATGTATGGATGCAATTCGGCAGCGTCCGAGCGAAGCTTAACCAGCGCCCTTTTTTCCGTCTGACGCACAGTTTCAGCAGATACACCCATGTGGTTCCCGATTTTTTTCAGGCTNACACGCCTGTTTCCGTTAAGTTCATAACGCCAGATGATGATTTTTCTTTCNCCTTCGTTTAACGTATTCAGCGCGTTAACCGTGTCCTCCTCAAAGCTTTTTCTCATAAGCGCCAATTCAGGGTTAAAAGTGTTATCGCCTTCTTCCTGAACATTCTCGAAGTTTTGCGATGCGTTTAAAAGGTTTTCAACCTCCGTTTTGCTTGCGCCTATTGTCGCGGCAATTTCCTCTGAGTTCGGAGCGCGCGCATAAAGCTGGTTTAAACTATGTTTACACTTGTGTATTTTTCGAAGCATATCTTCTTTGCCGCGCGAAAGGTGAATGTGCCTTTCCTTTCCCAGCGACCGTAAAATTGCCTGACGTATCCACCATGTCGCGTATGTTGAAAACCTCACATTTTTGTCTGCGTCAAACTTTTCCGCCGCACGCATAAGACCAATGTTGCCTTCCTGGATCACATCCATGCTGATTTCCCCATGTTGTTTAAACGCGTAGGCGATTTTTACGACAAGCCGCAAATTTGATTGGATGAGGCGGCTTAAAGCCTGCTTATTGCCTCTGGCTATAAGGCGGGCGAGAGAAAGCTCCTCTTCAAACGACAGGAGGGGAATATTTTTAATTTGCTGGAAATACAATTCAAGACAGGCATTGGATTGTCTTTTGTACTTTTTGCTTTCCATAGAAACCTCCGATGAAAAAATATCTATTTCATCTATTACCTAGCAAGTTACGTGCCAACTTGACAGAAAACTAACAAATATTTCTAATTATTTATTATATAAAGAATTAGAAATGACAATTCAAAAAGACAAAAATTATTGCCTNAAATTAGTATGAAAAATCATACTTCACTTTTTTTGGTGTATAGAATTTTTTACTCTTTTATGATATACTTCACGTATGTCGCTTAACTATGGCATAAAAGCTTTGGAAAAAGGTGAGTCTGTATATTATTCCATACAGTGGTCTCCGCTTGAATTGGCCGAACGCTGGACAATTAACGCCAAAGTTCCNGCNATTGCCGGGGTGTATGAAATTTACTGGATGGACGACCACAAGCACCTGAGAATGCTGTCAGTTGGCAATACGCATTACGGCGGCTTGCGCTCAGAAATCAGGCGGCTCACTGATTATGAGCTTACTCAAGACAGCAAAACGCGCGAAATACTTGAAANCGAGGAAATCTGGTTTCGCTATGCGCCGTCCCATTCTCCGCCTGTNATGGCTGATGTTGTGTGGTTTTTCCGCAAGACATATTTTCCTGATAANCCGGGTGTCAGCCATTCAGGAAGGTTTGAAAAAATCTTCATAAAAGAATCCGCGCCGGATAAGCTAATCTGGGTGCCATAACGTATGATTGAATACATTGTTCCGACCAACATCGATGACCGCTTGCTTTCCAGAACGGTGAAACTGCTTAGTGAAGGGGGAACTGTTGCCATTCCCACCGACACAAGCTGGAACATTGTTTGCTCGTTTAATTCCCGCGACGGCGTAAAGCGCCTAAAGGCAATTTCCCGCGAACGCGATGAGCGGCTTTTTACGCTGTTGTGCTGTGACATATCCCAGTTTTCACAGTTGTGCAGCATTGATAATACCCGTTTCAGGCTTATCAAACGCATATCGCCAGGCCCTTATGTTTTCATCCTGAAAACACTTCATGGCACGGAAAAAGTTTTGGGGCTTCGCCGCCATGAAATCGGTGTGCGTCTTCCTGATTTTCCGGTTCCTCAGGCGATAATTAACGCTTTGGGCTGCCCTTTGTACGGAATTACCGCCAAAAGAAATATGGCTTTAGACCTGCCGGAAGATGCGGATGACGATTACGAAGGCGAAACGGAAAGTGAGCATTCGGCAATCGATTCGTTTTACAAAGAAGACTCACTTTTTGACGGCGGCTGGGAGCTTGAAGGCATTCGTGGGCTTGACCTTGTTTTGGATCCGGGNGAAGACCAAATGCGGATTTTTTCTACGGTACTTGATATTAGCGGAGAGGAGGTTAAGGTACTCAGGCAGGGCGCCGGACACTGGCCTGTGTAGTATAACGTAATTTAAAAATGAAACCAAAGTGGATTCGCATCGTTTTCAAGCGGCGCTTGCTTATCATTAGCTTAATTTTGGCGCAGCTTCTTTTTATACTTCTTTTTATCACCGGGGCGTTTTATGCGTTTCGTTATGTGAACTTTGTCATGGCGGCATTAAGTATTATTGTCTGCGTGTACATCGTCAACAAAAAAGAAAAAGCCGCTTATAAAATGACATGGATTTTCCTCATTTTGCTTTTCCCGCTTTTCGGTGGTGTTGTTTATATTTTCTTTCACACGCAATCAAAGCCCCGCAAACTTAAAAAACAAACTCTCGCTGTTGCCGCGCGGTATAAGAGTTTTTTTCTGCCTGCAGGCGGTGATGTTCTTAAAGAGTTCGGCGAGAAACACCGGGATGGAATGCCGCAAGCGCATTATTTGCAGGTTTACTCAGGTTTCCCCCTTTACAAGCGGACGCAAACGCTTTACTTAAATTCCGGTGAAAGCTTTTTTCACAAAGCGCTTGAAGAAATGCAAAAGGCAAAAAAATATATATTCCTTGAGTTTTTTATTTTGCGCGAAGGAAAAATGCTTGGTCAAATACTTGACATGTTGGAAGAGAAGGCGCGAGAAGGACTTGATGTGCGAATAATTTATGATGACCTTGGCTGTTTTATGTCCTTGCCGTCTAATTTTTGCGAAAGCCTTAAAAGCCGCTCGATTAAGTGCATGATTTTTAATCCGTTTAAGCCTATTCTTTCATCGCTTCAAAATAACCGCGATCACAGAAAAATTATCAGCATTGACGGAAAAGTCGCGTTTACTGGAAGCATGAATATAGGCGATGAATACATCAATTACGTTGAGCGTTTTGGGTACTGGAAGGATTCCGCGATTATGCTTCAAGGTGAGGCTGCATGGAGCCTTACGCTCATTTTTTTGTACATGTGGAACTTGGAGCGTAGGTACAGTGAGCAGGATGACGCGGGTGATTTTTACCCGTGGAAAAACTCTGACGGCACATTCGCGTTATGCACAGAAGATTCAGACGGGTATGTTCAACCTTATGCTGACAGCCCAATTGACAAGGAAAATGTTGGGGAACACGTTTATATACAGATCATCAACAACGCGAAAGAGTATGTGTACATTAACACGCCGTATCTTGTTGTGGATGAAAACCTGCTTTCGGCATTAAGCCTTTCCGCGAAAAGCGGGGTCGATGTCCGCATTATAACGCCGTACCGCTGGGACAAATGGATTGTTTCCGTTGTTTCCCGCTCTTATTACCGCCATCTCATTAACTCTGGCGTTAAAATATACGAGTTCACAGCCGGATTTAACCACTCAAAAACTTTTGTCTCAGATGACAAGGTTGCGACAGTGGGCACGACAAACCTTGATTTCCGAAGCCTTTACCTGCACTTTGAGTGCGGGGTGTGGCTGTATAAAACGCAGAGTGTGTCAAAGGTGAAAGAGGATTTTTTTAACGTGCTTTCTGCAAGCAAAGAAATTACGCTAAAAGACTGTTCACGCAACGCTGTGCAGCGGGTAATACAGGATGTGCTCAGACTTTTCGCGCCGCTAATGTAATGTCTCATGTAATGACAATCGCGTTTACCANCCGCCGCTCATCGCTGATTTTCTGAATCCCATTTGCCAAGCGAGTCCCGCATGAATCCTGCCACATCCATNCCGTAAACATCGTCCAATGCTTTTGAAGCAATAATATCGTTTATATTTCCATTCGCAAAAATTTCGCCGTTTTTCATGACAATAAAATGACCGCTCAGGCGCATGGCAAGGTTAATGTCGTGCAGAACNCCTATGACAAGNCTGTTGCCTTCTTTTGCCCATTTTTTCACGTTTTCGATAATCTCAATCTGGCATTTTAAGTCCAGATGGTTTGTCGGCTCATCAAGAAGAATTACGCGCGGTTCTTGCGCCAAGGCACGCGCCAAAAATACCCGTTGAAGCTGACCGCCTGATAGTTTTGTAATATCCCTGTTTTTTTCTGCCAAGAGATCGACGGCTTGTAGTGCCTCAGTCACCACGCGTATATCCTCGCTTGCGGGGGCGGCTGAAAAGCGCTTTCGTATATGCACATACCGCCCCATCATAACAACGTCAAAAACGCTGTACTCAAAATAGATGCTTGGCTGCTGGCTTAGCATGGCTATGTTAAGCGCAATTTCGCGGCGCTTCATGCGGCTTAGGCTTTTGCCTGAAATTTCTATACTGCCCTTGCTTGGCAGTATANNGGCGATAGCTCTTAACAGGGTTGTTTTGCCGCAGCCGTTAGGGCCGACAATCGCCNCNTTCCCCGCAACGTGCATCGAGATATTTCGTATAACATCATCGCCGCCATATCCGGCGGACACATTATCAAGCTTAAGCATTTTTCCCGGGCTAGCTCCTTCGTTTGCTAAAATAAATATAGGCGAAAAACGGTGCGCCGATGAGCGCGGTTATCACGCCGACAGGAAGCTCCGCATGGGGCAATACTGTCCTTGCAACAAGGTCGGCAAGCACCATAAACGAACCGCCGGTTATTGCCGACATTGGTATGACATACTTGTGAGAGGAGCCGTAAATCTTGCGGACAACGTGGGGCGCAACCAAATCCACAAAACCTATTGTGCCTACAAAAGCAATGCTTGATCCGGTTAATGCGGCGCCAAGCACCAGCAATATCCGCTTTGCGTTTTTTGTATTCACACCGATAGCCTGCGCCTGTTCTTCGCCGAAGCTCATAACATCCATCTCCCATGTATAACGGTACGCAAGGAGAAAACCCGCAATTGCCACGGGGGTGAGAATGAACACCATGTCCCAGCCGCCTATACCCACCGCTCCGCCTCTGGCAAAACTGCCCATTTGCCAAAAAATCATGCGCTGCGCGCCCTCACGGAAAAGGGCAAACAAAAGCGTTGTTACGGCATTTACAAAGAGCGAAAACACCATGCCCATCAGTATGATGGTGTGATTTTCCATCCGCATATCCAGACGTGCGGATATGGCGATTACGAGGATTATTGTCGCAAGGGCGAAGGTGAAACCCAATACAGGCAAGGTCAATATGGAAAATACCGGTAATGCCACGCCCAAAAAAATTACCAGCGCCGCGCCAAGGGATGCACCCGACGCTACGCCAAGCGTAAAAGACGAAGCAAGCGGATTCCTCAATACGCTTTGCATAANNGCGCCGCTTACCGAAAGAGCTGCTCCAACCAAAAACGCCAACAGCGCACGCGGCAGGCGCAAAGCCCATACGATGGACACCTGCGCTTGTGTTACGTGATCGGGAAGCGCTGTGCCGAATGCGGAGTGCGAAATTATGCGGAGAATGTCCTGAGGCGGGATACTTACCGTACCAGA
>WQRS01000066.1 GCA_009786615.1 Treponema sp.
GGCAACATAACCGGAAAAGAAAAGGTGGAAGCTGTTCTTTCAAAAGCCGCCGCCGCCTGCCGCCCAATCCGCATAGGCGTAAACGGCGGAAGCTTGCCGCAAGATCTGCGGCGGCGCTGTGAAGAAGGAACGCTGGAAGTTGCAGACGCACTTGTTCAGGCGGCTGAACGGGAAATGGCAATCTTTGATGAGTTTGGTTTTACTGATTACTTAGTCTCAATGAAGGCATCTTCAGTTGCCGATACTATAAAGGCAAATCGTTTGTTGTCCGGAAAAAGCGATGTTCCCCTGCACGTTGGAGTGACGGAGGCGGGGCCGCTCATAGCGGGTATTGTACGGAATGCCGCCGCGCTTTTTGCGCTTTTAAAAGACGGCATCGGCGATACGATTAGGGTTTCCCTTTCGGACACGATGGAAAACGAAATAATAGCCGGACGGGAAATCCTGCACGCAGCGGCAAGTATAACGGGTGAAGAAGGGCAGGGGAGGCTGAAACCTCGCGGCGTGACGATTGTTTCTTGTCCGTTATGCGGGCGAAGTAACTTTGATACGCGCGCTTTTATCGAACGTTGGCAGGAGAGGCTGTACGCAAGTGAGAAAAATATCACCGTGGCGATAATGGGATGTGCTGTAAACGGTCCCGGCGAAGCCCGCCACGCCGATTTGGGTATTACAGGTGCCGGTAATAAAGTGCTTGTTTTCCGCAAAGGTGAAGTGGTTCGCACAATTGATATTGCCGAGGCGGATGCGGTTTTTTCAGAGGAGCTGGAGAAGGCATGAGGATAATTACTGCGAGTTTGGTTTTTTTCGCGCTTTTGTTCTGCGTCATTCCTGCGGACGCGCAGAATGCGGGGCGGCCGTGGTGGTTCAGGCTTGAGGAAGGGAAGTTCCTGTTCCGAAACGGCGAATACGGTGGCGCTCTTGTCGCCTTTGATGATGCTCGCCGAAGCCGCCTTGAGCAGTTTACCCGCGTGGAGCAGGACTTAATTCGCCTCCTTTCAACACCTGAAGCGCGCCAGCTTGGAGATTCGCTTTATTTTGTCGAGCGCCTTATAGAAATGCGTAATGAAACACAGGCCGCCGCCGCCCTTGCATACCTTTTTCACCGTGTTCCCCGATCTGTTGTAGGCGGTTCTGCCACACGCGCTTTGGAGGAGCTTGATCGCTTAAAGCCGTTTCCTGAAGCTGAGTTTTGGATGGGCGAGGCGTTTATGGCTGAAGGGGAGTGGCATCTTGCATTAGTCCAGTTCGAGCGGGCGTGGCATTACCGCGCGCTATTGGAAACTCCGGGCTTTGAGCTTAAAATCCTTTTCCGCATCACAGACATTCACCGTATGCGCCAGGAGTACGCGGCTATGGAAGCCCGCGCACTTGAAGTTATAACGCAGGCGGGCGTCAGCCTTCCGCCGCAGGATAATCTGTGGGCAAGTATGCTGCTTCGCGCCGCTATGGTAAACCTTCTGGAAAATGAAGGGGTTAACCGCTTTCTTTCACTGTACCGGGACGGCAACATAGCCGCCGAACCTGCGCACCGCCTTTTGGGGTCTTTTTTCCATGTTACCCGCCGCGATTTTCCGGCACTTGAACATCTGATGTTCGCGTTTCTCATCCAAAACACCGTTATCATCGATTACGTGATACGCCGACAATTCGACTTTGCCTTCACAACATTGGAAGACCTTATGTCTGTTGCCCTTACGCGTCCGGCACTTGTCGCGTTTATGGAAGAAGTTGAATATTTTCGAATCGCCTTTTACTTTGCCACCGCGCTTCATGCGACAGGGAGAACAGCCCCGGCGTTGGAGGTATGGAACTTCCTTGCCAATAGCGAACATTCAGGCATTTGGGGTGTGAGAGCGCGCTTAACAACACTGCCGGTACTTGAACCTGCCATTGAACTTCCGTAGCAAAGCTGTCAATATATGCTTGGTAAAATCGAGCGTTTGGCATTGACCGCGAGTGAGTGATAGCTTATAACTTAATGTAGATAAAAAAACCCGAAGCATCAATTTTGGACGGGCATCACAGGGAGACATCACCATGAAACAAAAGGTAAATTTTCTCATTGCGGCAATGATTGGCGCTTTTATTTTGAGCGGCTGCGCTACCGTTAGCGAAGTTGAAACGGAATCTCAGGTTCCTGAAATGCAAATTCCGTACTTTTACTATTCTTTTGAGATATTTAGAATCTCACTGGAGCATTTTCAGTCGCTTCCCTGGCCAACGCAAGCAATGCTTGAAGCTGAATCGTACGATGAAATGTTTGAAGCAATAGTGGCAGCAAAAGAAGCCTGGGCGCGATATTCTGTGGAACACCACGGCGCTAGTACCGATTCGAGCGAAAACCTTTATGATTTTTTAATAGAGCATGGATTGTTTTCTTCGGAAGTCGCTGAGGAAGAGATTTATTTTTTAGACTCTGTTGGTAATAACATCTTTGTGTTTATGTATGCTCCGGATGAGAATTATGTTCTTATTATGTATTGTCAGCGGCTTCCTTCCTTCGAAATGGCGGCAAGAATTGCGTGGTCAACCATGCAAGGGGACGGTGTATTGCGCCACATTTCCATGAATGCCGCCAAGGCGGAAATTATGTTGCTTTTTGACCGCTATAGTTATGTGGTCTATAACACAGAAGCAATTGGCAGGGCTGATATTATACAAAGGGAAATCACNGCGGTAGCGCAACTTAAATCTTTTGGGGTTGATTTACCGGAAGCAACGCAAACTCTGGGCTGGTTGCAGAATACCAATTACCGNGATTTCGCTTATGGTATGAATATAGATTTCCTTGATGAAATGATGGCAAGTCTTATAGGTGGGGATATAGCAACGGTAATTGTGGTGAGGGGAGAGAATGTTTACACGTTCAGTTTTCAAAACGTGCAGTATTCGAACATCCGTGATGATCAAATTATTCACTCTACAAGTCAGTTCAGGGATTTGTTTGAGCGCCATCTTGCGCGTATTCTTTCAGACAATTACCTNAGGAATCACTGATTNATTTTNTTCTTTGTTCAGTGATTCCTAAGGAATCACTGANNAATTCTACTTTTTGTTACAGCGATATTAAAAGAATACCTAATTAATTCCCCATGACTGTTGACATATCTTGCCCTTCTAACTACATTGTTGTTCGATGAGGGGAGATGACCGTGGGTTATCTCCCCTTTTTGATTCATAGGAGTATACTCAATGAAAATTTTTACAACTCTGCTGCTCCTTATCATGACAACAGCGGGGGCTGCGTTCGCGCAGCATGGCACGTGGACACAGTTGTCCAGGCCTGACGGCATCGTTGGAGCACCCTCCAACTTTACAACCTTTGGCATCTGGTCGGGTCAGTGGCACAACATTATGTCCCCTGCCTGGCACAGCGGCGTGTCGTTCGAAAACTGGATCGGGTCCGCCTCCTTTCATCACGCCNATCGTTTTGCTCTTACCTATGCCACCCGCATTGATGACATGTACCTTGCCGCGTATGTTGGCGGAACCGGCTTTGGCGNATTTCTCAATCGCAGCTTTTCCACGATGCACTCCGATCTGTGGATGTTTGGTGGCGAACTCCGGGAATTTAGACAGGAAGCTTTCCCCAACCTTACAGCCGCGAACAACAACCGCGTTGCCGTCCTCCTCGGCGTTGCCGACATGGGGTTCAGGCTTTCGTATGGCACAACCGTTGGAAGCTTCAATGTCAATGATGCGTATGTTACCGGTCTTCCCACCGGTCTTTCATCAGCTATGAGTGCCTCTGCAGGATATTTCAGCGAACTGTCCTCCTCTTATGGTATGAGGCAGATTGAGCTTATGTGGGCAATGTCAAGTGATATGCTCGATATTGGTGTTAGACCGACTGCTGCCTTAAGGCTTAATTTCGCGAGGAATGTGGCGACGTTCAGTGCATTTTATCCGATGAGTGGCCGCCCCACCGGCGATATNACTGCTTTTTCTTATAACTACGTACAACCTGAGATTGAAGTCCAGAGTGGTTGGGTCAACCTCTTTACAACAGAGAGCGGCTGGCTGCTCAGGGGCGATTTCACNTACATCCTCGGCTTCAGAGTGTTTAGTAATAATTTTTCTATATTTGACCCTCTGGGAAGGAGCATNACAAACCAAAGTATCTCCGGTACAGCCGGTTACGGTGGTGCCGATCTTGTTGAAAGGAGCTGGGTNAATCACCAAATCACACCCAGAGTCCAGCTTAGCTGGGTTGGAGATAATGTTTCCCTTAGCACAAGGCTTGTACTGGACAATACCCTCACCAGCTCACAGGCTAACCCAAGGATTTTGAACGCTAATGATCGGGTGGTAAATCACGGCCAGAGAGANGTGTCCACATTCACTTACTCGTTTCAGCCCGTTCTTGATATGGGCGTGCGATGGTTTGCAATTCCTGACAGGTTCACCCTTCAGGCCGGAGGAAGGTTCGGGCTTGGCGATATCGAAAGGACAGTAACCGGAACAACCGTGTTTGATGCGGACGGCGATGCACTGCCTCGGCAGCCAACAACAGCGACCAATGTCACTTTTGCTGCTGCTGTTAGAGAACTCCGCGTTGGCGCGACTTTCCGCTTCAACCAGTATTTAGCCCTTGACGCGACAACCGGTGTTTCAGGTACATCCGGCACCATTAACATTTTTGGTTCCGGCAACAATAACCTGTTCACCTTTGGCAATATNATGGCTGTTCTTACGTTCTAGTTTTTTGCTAAGTGTCTATTTGAACCTTTGAACAAAAAAAGGCTGTCCGGCAACGGGCAGCCNTTTTTTTAGCCGTAGCTTCATCAGTTTTTAATATTCAAACTCACCAAAGAAATCTGAATAATCAATCTTAAACAAAGGCTTTTTGACTTTTGTGACATCGATCTTTTCGCGTATAAGCTGGGTGAGAATCCCCACGTAGGACAAATCACCCTGTACTATNGCGCCTGATATTTCCCCGCCNTTATGGATAATCTTTTTGTAGTTGCCTTTGTCATCAATATCCGTTTCGACATTGTAGGAGCTGTCAGGCGGTTCAGGCGTTCCAAGGGACATGGTAGCAATCCCCAGAAAGTTCATGGTGGCTTTATTCACGAAAAAATCCGTTTGTTCAAGCGGCTTGCCAACCATGTTGTAAGCGGCGATGATGCCCTCCTTGACGGCGGCAGGCCAAATGGGGCTGCGTCCGGAGATGTCGCCCGCGCCGAAAATGTTGTCAATGTTGGTTTTGCCGAATTTATCGAAGATGAGTCCCTGCGCATCAAAAGCCACTCCGCTGCCTTCCAGAAAAGCCACATTTGAACGAATGCCTGAAGTCACAACGAACAAATCGCAAGGCAAACAAAAGCCGCTTGACAGCCGCACTTGCTTGACGGCATTGTCGGAATCCAGTTCCAGCTCTGTTGCCAAAGTCCCATAAAACTGCTTGACTCCCGCAATGGTAAACGCCTGCTCGTATGCTTTTGAGGCATGCATATCGAGCTGCCTGTTAAGCATATGACCGTATGCTTCTACAAGGAAAATATTCTTGCCAAAACCAAGTAAGCCTTCGGCAACGTCTATGCCCACAAGCCCCGCGCCCAGCACCACAATGTTTTTCACATTGGGATCGGCAGCCAGCTTTTTTATGGTGAGCGCATCGTCAATGTTACGAAAGCCAATCGCGCCGCTGCTGGCGTTATCAAGGTTTTTGATGGCGCGGGGAAACGCTGTTGACGATCCTGCCGCCAGCAGCAATTTGTCATAGGAAACGCTTGAGCCGTTTGACAGCGATACTTCGTTTTTTGAAGTATCGACTTTTGTTGCCTCAACTCCTTTAAGCCAATTGATTCTGTTTTCGGCAATGAAACCCGGTCTGACAAAACTAAGGCGGTCAAGATCGCGCTTGCCCTCAAGATAGTGGTGCATAATGCAGCGCGAATAAAGGCTGTCGTCTTTGGAAATTACAGTAATATCAGCATCCGAATCAAGGTGGCGCAGCGTTTTAGCGGCATTTAAGCCGGCGGCGGATGAACCGACAACAACATGTTTCATGTGCCTATTCCCCCTTCTTCTAACGTGATTGCTCCCATCGGGCATTTAGCAACGCACTGGGATGTTTTCTCGGTGTGATTGACGCACATATCGCACTTGGAGACTTTGCCTTCGATTTTGTCCGGTCTTAATACGCCGTATGGACAGGCCATCACACACATATAGCAGCTTCCGCACTGTTCATCGTCATACTGGACATAACCTGTGGACTCATCGACAAAAAGTGCGCCTGACATACAGGTGAAGGTACACTCAGGCAAATCGCAGTTTCTGCAGAATATGGGCGAACTGACTTTGTCACTGCTGATAACAACACGGTTGCGCGGCGAATGCCCCTCGTGTGCTATAATGCAGGCTGACATACAGCCCAAACAACTGACGCACTTGTCACGGTCGGCTTTTACACGATTGACTATCTTGCGTTTTACCATATCTTCTCTGTTCATAATCGCATATCTCCTTCCGGTTATATTTTACGCACGGCAACGGGCGTTGTCTTGTAGGATGGTTCTTTGGAAATCGGGTCATACAGCGAGGGGGTGAGTTTGTTCGTTTCGATGTAATGTATGGGTCCGAAAATCTCGTTTGACTGCAAAGTGTCGCTGAGGCGGGCTTCAAAGACCGCCTTTTCCCCGTTGACAGACGCTATTTCAATTTTGTCTTTTTCACCAATACCNAGNCTTTTTGCCAGTTGATCGTTTATGAGGCAGTAAGCATCCTGAGATANAGCGTCCTGCACTTCAGCAATCTCGCGTGTGCGTGTATGCGTGTGCCANTGACCGACCGTTCCGCGTCCGGTGTTAAACACGTAAGGGAACTCTTCACTTGTGGGCAGCGGATCGACCATGGGCTTTTCAAATATGAACTGCGCCNTGTTGTTCTGCGTATAATAGGCACCGTTTTCAAAAAGCCTGCGGTTATTGTTGGTCANAGTCTCNCCTTCACGGAACGGCCATTGTATGCCTGTGGTGTTCACAAGCGCGTCGTAGTCAACGCCGGTAAAGTCCGCGGGCATACTTCTGGTGCAGCTTCTCAATATGTTAAACACATCCCGCGGCGCTCTCCACTTGCTTAAAAGATCGCCCATGCCCAGCGCGTCGCCCATTTTAAGAAACACTTCAAAGTCGGTGTGTTCGTAAGGCTCTTTCTCCAAAACAGGGCGCAGTGCGGAAATCCTCCGCTCGGTGTTGATGAACGTGCCTTCTTTTTTTAGAGCCGGAACGACAGGGAAAAATACATCGCAGTTTGCCGAAGTATCTGTGTC
>WQRS01000067.1 GCA_009786615.1 Treponema sp.
CAATTTCCGATGGATACTTAAACTTTACCATCGGAACTCCCACAGATTTAGAGTCAATTGACCGGCTCTTTCACGGTGCCGCATTCCAGCCTGAGGGAGTGCAGGCGGCAGCGCTTAGGCTGACCTCCGAACGCGGAGAACCCTTGAACCTGTGTTATGCGTCAGGCGCATTGCACGGAAACGATTGGAGCATGGAATATGTTGAGCGGGTGCATATATATGTCAGCGGGGATGTTCTCGTTACAAGTCCGATTATCACAGAGTCAGAAGCTGAAACATATCAACCATACAACCTTTACTTAAAAGCCGGATGGAACGCTGTACACAGAAGAATGGTAATATCAGAAACTCCCGATACAAATGATCTTACTGTCACCATATCAACCGCCGATCCAGGCTTTCATTTGCGGTGGGCGCTTGAGTTCTTTGAGTTCTTCCGGTAAACCCTTGGCTCAGTGAGGTTTTTCCAAAAACGAAAGTTTTGGTCAAACCTCACTGACTTTTCGGATACCGGTAAATTAAATATTTGTCTGCATACGTCTTAAAAAAAGACGGTAAAAAGCGGCAAAACATAAGCTTAAAATCAAAACAAACCAGAATGTCGCGAAACGAAATACCAATGTTACTGCCAAAGAATCGCTGTATTGAACACCAATTGTCAAAAGCAAACCTGACATTGTTCCTTCAAAACCGCCCAAACCGCCTGGAAAAATCGGAATCATTGCAACCAGATATGAGGCAAAAGTAATTCCTGCAATTTGCAGCGAATCAAAAAAGACATTGCCGGAACCCGGCAGAAACGGCATGATNAGCAGGAGTAATTTTAAAGGGTAAAGAAGCCAAATAAAAATTGACAATAAAAAAAGCGCGGCACTTATAATTNTGTTTTTTCGTAAAACTATTATGCTGTCAAAAACAGCAAGTAAAAATTCTTTTAATTTATTTGCCAAGCCAAAACGTAATTTTTCTTTTGCAAGCAGCATTGACTTTAATTTTAAAGGNATAACAAAAAGGCTTAAAAACAGCAACAGAAAAAACAGCAATACGCCGTACACCAAAAACACAGATACGTTAATCACAAAACCTATTACAAATAAATTAACCAAAAAGAAAGCGCCCAAACTGAATAATTTTTGCAGGGCAACAACACTTGCCGCCTGTTTCAGACTACAGGCGGCAATGCGGCCAAGCAAAATGGCACGGGTGATTTCACCGCCGATTTTTACACCCGGAGTTATGCTGTCAATTACCGAACCCTGGCAGTTGACGTAAAACATTTTCCAAAACGAAATTGGTGTGCCTGAATAAAACGCTGTTATTCGCCATTGGAGATTCACCAAAAGCTGCGAAATAATTTGCACGCACAAAAGCAGCGCAATCATAAAAAGCGGGATACGGTTAAGGCTGTATAAAAAGTTTTGGATGTCAAACTGCGACAGCAAAAGAAAAAGCAAGAGAAGTATAAACAGCGCAATTCCCCAGCGGACGAACAGCCGCAAACGCGGCAAGGGTTTTTTCATACAGATGCGTTCATGGGGTTTCTAATGCACAACGGCTTCGGAAACCGCCCTGCCATCCGGACGGTACAAACGCCGTAAGTTGGCGGGGTCAGGGACAGCCTCGCCACGGTGGATGAACACGTACTGAAAGCGGCCTGGCGGCAAGGGCAAGGTGAGTGAGAAAAAGCCCGGGCTTACTTCGCGCATCTCAAACATNAAAGGATCCCAGTTGTTAAAGCTNCCTGCAACGGTGACAATTTCGCCCGGCGGTGCGCGGAAGTTAAACTGAAACGTTCCCGGATGCGCGGCGGCTGCAAAAACCGGNTGCACGACGGGCGGCAAAACAACCCGCGACTGAACAATTCCTGAAGCGCTTGTAACTCTAANCGGGTTCAGCGGATCGGTAGTCCACAGCCCGTCAATGACAAGGCGGTAATCCAAATATGCAGCCCCCAAAGGAATTGGCTGAATGTGGAAAAGAATACCTGAATCTATGGTGGGATCAACGCCGCGTATCACCCTCCCATCCAAAAAAAGGTCTGAATATTCTCTGGGAAGCAGAAGGTGGCTAAACCAGTGAACTCTGGCAAAACCTTCATGGGCAAAGGCAACGCCCACACGCTGGTGAGCAGAGCTAGCGGTAAAAACCACGTTGTTGCCTAAAATCTCAGGGCGCACAGGTACGGGAACCCCGCGCAGATGGTCAATAATTTGATGCGGAAGTATATCAATGGCTCCAATATTTCCGATAATTAATATAAGGAGCGCCGATGCCACGAATGTTTTCATTCATTTACAAATATCGGCGATTATAGCATAATCTTAATATGCCGTCGTTGCAGGCTTTAGAAGAGTTTAAGTTCTCATTCCAGAGCATAGGAGATGAGCGCCAGACGCTGGCAGCGCTGAATCTGCCTCAGGACGATCTTCCCCTGCCGGGCAAAGACCCAGCCGATGCCTTTGGTCAATCACCATCCGATGATCTCGCGCAGCCGCTGGGGGCGGATTTTGACTCACCGCTTGACGTTCAGGCGGAGGACGGAGGTGATGAGGCGGAAGGCGGCATTTTCGGCGACTTAAGCGATTTGCTTGGCGGCATGGATGTAACGGCAGATGCAGATACCGCAGCATACGCCGGCGCGGACATGGTTTCAGGCGGGCAGGAAGATGCCGCGTTCGGCGATTTCCTTGACAGCCTACAAGACAATATCACTGACGATGCGGAAGCCGCAGATTCTGACATGGGTGATATCGACCTCGCCGACTTCGGCATAAGCGAGGCTGGAGATGACGATGCGGAAGCCGCAGATTCTGACATGGGCGACATCGACCTCGCCGACTTCGGCATAAGCGAGGCTGGAGATGACGATGCAGAAGCCGCAGATTCTGACATGGGCGACATCGACCTCGCCGACTTTGGCATAAGCGACTCTGGAGATGACGATGCGGAAGCCGCAGATACTGACATGGGCGACATCGACCTCGCCGACTTCGGCATGGCGGAAAGTGCCGATGACGCGGCTGACATGGATATGTCGGCGCTGTTAGACGGCTTCGCTGACGAAATCGAGGCGGAGCGTGCCGGCGGCGAAAGTGAGCTGCCATCACTGGATGATGATATGTCCGCTTTCGATTCGGATGAGCCGACGGAAAGTGCGGACTTTGCCATGCCGGAAGATGAGTTTTCAGGCTTCGGTATGGCGGAAAGTGCCGATGAAGGCATTGATGCTTTATCAGATGATACTGCGTTATTTAGCGAGCCTACAGAAGCGCTTTCTCCGTCAAACGACTTCGGCGAAATAGACTTCGGTAATTTGCCCGACTTTGACTCAGGTGATACTCTTGACCTTGCCGCGGAAGGGGGCTTTTCCCGAGGCGCGGATACAGACATGGATGCAGACACATCCGCGCTTTCCTCAAGCGATGATGAGGATGATTTTAACTTCGCCGGTGCTGACTTTGAAACTGATAACAACGAATTGCTTGAGGAATTATCAGGTGATCCTTTTGACAGTTTTACGATGGATGACTCAAACATTGCCGGGGGGTTGGACGCTGCCGCCGGGGGAACAGACGATCTTGGCGGCGATTTTTCCCTTGACAACATTAACAGCGTTTTTCAGGGAGCGTCTGCGCCTGCAAGCATAGCCGCTGCCGCCGCGGCAATGACCGAAGGCGCAGCAAAGGCAAAATCGAAAAAAAGCGATGACGTTGATGACATCGAAGAAATAATGTTNACGCAGGAAGAACTTGATAGCCTGCACGAAACNTTGTCTTCTTATCCGCTTAATTTGCGCATCGCCTGTCAGGAACTAATCGCTGAACATGCCGTTGATCCTGAAAAAATGTCACGGCTTGTGAAAATGCTTGTGACAGGTGCGGCGGCAAAAGAGGCGGCTTCACTTTCTTCAAAGCTGCTTGATCGTACAATACACATTCCCAAAGGTTATGAAAAGAAAACCGGCGAAGAGCTTGAAGCAGAACAATCCAGTTTCCGCTACATTTTTGTTCATAACTTTTTGCCTGTTTTCCGCATTTTCCTTGTGATCGCAATAATTGGCATGTCTTTATTTTACCTCGGCTGGCGTTTTATTTATACTCCAATACAGGCGAACAGAATTTACCGCCACGGTCTTGAGTTAATCGCCATCGGGGAATTCACCGCGGCGAATCACCGCTTCAACGAAGCTTTTGCCATGCATCAGCGTGCAAGGTGGTTTTTTGAGTATGCGCGCGCGTTTACCGAAGCCCGCCAATTTACGCTTGCGGAGGAAAAGTATCTGCAACTGCTGCATTTTACCGCCTCGCGAAACAGGCGCGGGATTCCCGATAGAACGGCGGTTTTGGAATACGCAAATATGGTGAGTACCGTCATGGGACATCACGAGCGCGCGGACGCGATTTTGCGGCACAATCTTTTGGATTTTTTCCCCGATGACCGTGACGGACTTTTGGCGCTCGGTGATAATGCGCTTGCGTGGGGTGAATATGATCCAACGCGCTTTGAAAATGCCCGCGAAGCTTATGCGCGGATTATTGAGCAGGTCGGGCGCACAGATTTAATGCTTGAACGGATGTTATTGTACTTTATCCGCACCGACGATCTTGGCGAGGCGCTTCAGCTCCAGGCGCACTTCATGGCAAGCGACCGCACTCAAATATCGGCAGATACCCTTGCGGAACTTGGCGGCTATCTGCTTGACAAGCGGCTGGAAGAAGTACGCGGTGTTCCAAATCAGTTCCTCGAACATATTGGCGGAATACGGGATGTTCTTCTTAGGGCGATAAGGCAGAATCCGCTTTTACCGGAAGGCTACTATCATCTTGCGCGATATTACAATTATTTTAACAATCCATTTGACGAGCGGCAGGTGCTTGAGATCGCGCTTCAGGTTTTTGACCTTGCCCCCGAAGGAAGCCCCAGCCGCATACGCTATCATGTAAATGCTTTAAGACGTTACGGCGAAATGCTTATCGGCACACGTGAGTTTTTCCGCGCCGAAGAATATTTGACACGCGGAATAGGCATTTTTAACAATGCACTTGAGCGCAACCTGCTGGCTCCCGCTCCTGAGTTTGGAAGGCTTTTTGCTCACCTCGGCGATTTAGAGCTGTTTGTGCGTGATGGCAATATGCAGGCGGCGCTTCAATATTACCGCATCGCTGAACACAACGGCTGGGCTCCGCCGGAAATCCAATACCGCATGGGCGTTGCGTATTATCACCTTCAGCAATGGGGTTATGCNCTTGAACGTTTCCTTGCGGCACACAGGGGAACCACGCACCTAAACCGCCGAATCCTTTACGCNTTGGGGAACGCTTCGTTTCTGCGGGGCAACTACTTCGCCGCACAAGGCTTTTACGAGCAGCTTCTGGGCATCCTGTACACAGACCGGGATCGAATGCCGCCGATTATGCCCACCGATAACGCATGGCAGCTTGACTTAGTCGAGCGCATCATGGTCGCCCAGAACAACCTCGGCGTAACACTTGAAGCGCTCACCGAGCGAACAGGCGATCACANTTTCCGCGCCCGTGCGCAGGGACTTTACGCCGACTCCGCCCGCGCTTGGGACATCCTGACCCGCGACCCGGAAACCATGATACGGATGCGCCCGTCCCCTGATATTTATGCTCCCGGCGTAAGCCCGGCGTTCCTCAACATCCGCAATAACTTGAACCCGCTTCCCGGTCATCAGCCTCTTTTTTTCATGCGCATAGACATGGATATGTTTGAGTTTTCCCAGTGGGAAATGATCGCCCCGCCCGGCTATATGCTTTCTGCCGGTGTAGGGCTTGCCCGCTAAGGAACCGCTGATTAATTCCCAGACTATGCGTCCATGTACATTCGCCGCCACCAGACACGGTTATTCCCCTTCCAACTCGCGTAGCCGTTGTTCAAAAGCCCGATCCAGCACCCAGCGTATATCCTGAATCGCGGCTTTCTTGTATGACCGCAAAAGTTCCTCAGCAGTGGCTTCTTTCAAAAATAATTCAGTGGTGTCAACGCCCAGCGCGGAAGCAAGCCGCGCCATCATTTCCGGCGAGGGGAATTTCTTCTTTATTTCCAGCATTCCAATGTAATGGGTGCTGGTGTTCACCTTTTCTGCGAGCTTCGCCTGAGATAAACCTGCGGCATAACGGTATTTTTTAAGATTATTGGCTAAAAGCTCCCGTAAATTTGTCATCCCCCGCTTTGTGCCCTACTTCACGGTATCGACATGATCTACTTTTAACAACTGCCAATTAGTTGATTTTTTTTATGTTCTATTGGATAATAATATCGATAAACCCGCCAGTTTGGTGGAGATTAATCACTGTGTCTATTTGCCTCCAAATGAGGCGGCAATGGCAAAAAGGACTTACTTATGAAGAACAAGTGTAAATTCGGGATTATCGCCGTGACCGCGATAATCAGGTTTTCTATGACAGAGTACAATGGTGGTAGCGCATGACGAAAAAAACTTTGCTAACGCTGGTTTTGGCTANACTTGTTACAGGAGGCGTTTCAGCGCAGCCGTTGTGGAGCGTTGGNGGCGGGCTGCTGTTTGATAGCGGCGGTTACAGGCATGAAGACTGGACGGGGCGTGATCGGCGCGATCATCACTTTGCCTCCGGTGTCTGGGTGTTTGTGGATGCAGCATTCGTTGAACTGTCAGTCGGATTATTGCGCGGCACTTCATACTGGGAAAGGCGAGGTGGCAGCCTATTTATCATTACAGACGAGGACGGCTACCTCCACAGGACTATTGAAAGACAGGACGGCAGTCGTCCATTTACCATGATGGATGTTAGCTTATTGGGAAAATGGCCATTTTATTTTGAAGGTATGAGTATTTTTCCGCTTTTGGGTATTGGGTACAGTATTGAACATATAGGATGGTGGCATCACGCTTTAAGGATCAACTTTGGAGTTGGCGGTGATTTTGACATATCGAGGAACCTGTTTATAAGGGCATCCATTCTGGGATCTTGCCGCGATTTCTTCCATAACTATCTTCCTACTACTTTTGGCGTAACCGCAAAAATCGGTATCGGGCGCAGATTGTAAGCATGCTAAGGGCGCACAGCGTGGTCTGAGCGCCCTTCGTGCGTGTTGCTTCACACGGTCGCATTGGTATTCCCTCCCTTCCCACCGTGTACAAAACAAAAAGCGCAAGAGTCACGCTTGACATATACGCGGCTATATACGAATACTCTTAATATGTCAACACACAAATTTCAGGAGAAAAAAATGAAAACATCAAAGATTTTCGGGCTTTTG
>WQRS01000068.1 GCA_009786615.1 Treponema sp.
CGTATCTGCTTGCGGAGCATTCTGCCGGTTTTGCCAATATACGTTTTTTAAACGCGACACAGGAATTTGGCGAAACGCTTCTTACCGCAATTTTTGGCAGGGAAGGTGTTTTTGGAACTGAAACAGTAAAAGTTCTTTTTCATCCCTATGATCTTTTTGAATCATTCAGCACAGGTACTAATACAAGTTTCCTAATCGACCGTTCCGGAAAACTGCTTTTGCATCCGGATGTTTTTCTGCTGCGCCAAGGGGCGGATTATTCCGCCTTGCCAATTATGGCAGTAATGCAGGAAGAAGGTGATATAAACCGTCAAATTTCTTTTGAATATGAAGGGCGGCATTATTTTGGCGCATATTTCAGACTTGGAAACGCTGATGCAACTGTTATAACGATAATACCGCACGATATTGTATTTGAAGCTGTACACGGTATTACAAGGCAAAATATCTATTTAGCTGCCGCAGTGCTTTTTATTGGAATTAGCTTTATTTGGTTTTTCTCAAAAACGATCAGTAAGCCGGCGCGCATTTTGGCGGCGGCTGCGTTAAAAATTGAAGAAGGCGATTTCTCACTTGATATAAAAACGAAAACCCGCGATGAACTTGGACTTTTGGCAACGAGCTTTGACAGAATGTCGCACGCGCTTAATATTTTCGGGCATTTTACGAACAAGTCAATCGCGCTGCGTGCAATGCGCGGTGAAATAAAACCCGGCGGTCTTCCAAAACACGCCACCATTTTATTTTCTGACATCCGAAACTTTACTGAAATTTCAGAAGGTTTTACAAAAGCCTATGGTGAAGATGCGCCTAACCGCACCGTTTTGTGGCTGAATGAATATTTCAGCCGCATGATTAGCTGTGTCGAAGATTCAGGCGGCACTGTGGATAAATTTATCGGTGATGCGGTTATGGCGCATTGGGGAACCACGTCAGTTGAAGAAAACCGGCAACACGATGCATACAATTGCGTAAAAGCCGCGCTTATGATGCGGCAAACTCTTGTCAGCATGAATGCGGAGCGGATGAACAACGAATCGGAAAATCCTGCGATTAAAATACGGTGCGGCATTAATTCCGGAGACGTTATTGCAGGGCAAATTGGTTCGCTTGAACGCATGAATTATACGGTAATCGGCGATCCTGTAAATTTAACAAGCCGTGTAGAAGAGTTAAACAAAACATTTGGAACTGATATTTTAATCACTGAGAGTACTCAAAAACTTATCAGTGACCAATTTATTACTGAAGAAATGCCCGCAGTAACGGTAAGGGAAAAGAAAAACCGGTGCGGGTGTTCGCTGTTATTAATTTCAAAAACTCCGAATGCGGTCCGTATAATTTGGCTGAGGTAAGAGATTTACTTGATATTAAAGCGCCAAAAAACAACCCGGACGAAGTTTTGGTGAATTTTAAAAACAGCACACAAACCCTTACTACTTTTAACACACAAACGGTAAATTCAGAAATTAAAATGACTTCTTTTGGATCTTCAGCCTGTGTGCAAGGACCTGCAGGAAAACAAGTTCCTGTTTTCTTTTCATGGAACGTTTCCAATTTAAACCCGCGCACTCATATAATTGTTGAAGTTTCAGGAGATAAAGATTTTAATTTTATAATTGAGAAGCGTGAAGTAATTGGAACCTTATCAACAACAATAGCATTGTCTTGTGGTACATATTGGTGGAGAGTTTATCCCGCCCATTACAGCAGCAACTTGCATACAACAAACCAAACATATCCTTGCGGCATCCTGGTGGTTAAATCTAATGAGAAAGAAAGACTCAAAATTCACTCGCACTGATCTTCTTATTGTATTGCTCTGTCTTGCAGGAGCACTTCTTTCAGCCGCCGCATTTTGGCGTGAGTATAATACCACTCTCCAACGCTTAAATGACGAGCCTGTCGGCACAATTACATTTCAGCGCCGTGTTGCACAGCGCAGATTTGTTGACCGTCATGTATGGGACAGGCTGAAATTGGCAACGCCGGTTTTCAACGGCGATACTATTCGCACGATTGAAAAATCAGAAGCTGTAATTGTTTTTGATGATGAAGTTACCCGCTTAAGCTTAAACGAGAACACCATGATACAGATATTTTTTGATAACATAGCGGGAACACAGATTGACCTTTTCGGCGGGAACTTAGAAGTTGAGTCTGCGGCGGAGCAGATGACAATTACAACTGAAAATTCCACAATGCAAGTTCATGGACAGGCAAGAATACAGAAAAATGAAGAGGGAATTGTCGTTTATGTTACCGAAGGAAGAGTTTACTTTGAAGAAGCGGAAGTCGAAATTGAAGCAGGCGAGATTTTAAAGGTAAACCCGTACGGGGAAATAACTGAAGCACCGGTAATTTCAGTTACATCGCTTGGCGCATCAACTTCACTTTTCACGTTTGCACACGGGCGGATAAATGTGCCGTTTTCGTGGAACGAGTTTTCCTTTGCGCCTGACACTTACGTGGTTATAGAAATTGCAAGCGATCGCAGATTTAACCGCATTGTTGAGCGAAAAACAATTGCCGCTTCGCAATACGAAAGAACCGCTTCAATTTACATTCCGCTTTATTGCGGCAGTTATTGGTGGCGCGTATTTCCGGCGCACTATGAAAACCTTTCTCCGCTTAATCAATTTTTTCCTTCAGGCTCTTTGCAGATTTTAAGCGCCGTATTGCCGTTTGCCCGTCAATTTCCCGTTATACTTTTCGCTGCCAATAGCTCCGGCTGGTACGCTTTGGATGAAAAAACAGGCACCACCAATTACAGAACGCTTTCTGAAATCGTTGAGTTTCTTTCAGTTAACAGCACATACCGCCTTTTGATTGAAGGACACGCAAACCATACAACAAATCCCGGCTTTAATTACTTGCACCAGCGCGAACACATCCAGCAGCTTTTGCCTTTAAGCCAAGCACGCGCTTTAGGAGTTTTTGACCGGCTGGTTGAACTTGGTGCAGACCCGCAAAGGCTAAACAAGAGAGCGGCAGGAGGCGAACGCCCGATTGTGCCGTGGGGCGATAGCGCAAATTGGCAGAAAAACCGCAGNGCGGAATTTGTGGTGTACAACACGTATTGATCGCCTGATAAAAGTGCTGTACNTTAAAGTGNGGNAGTAACAGCAATGAAGCGGGAACCGGTTATCTTAACAGAAAAAATAAGCGCTTTTGCGGAGAATGACCGCGAGCGCATTCTTGAAGCACTCAAACTCTGCGGGGATCGTGGCGCAAGTTCCGCGTGTATGCTCATCGACTTAGGTCTTGATGCTGATGTAATAATTGCGGCGCTGATTATTGGCCGTGATGATCCTGATAAAATCGGCGCTGTTCACTTGGCGTTCGGCAAGGTTGTAGCAGACTTGGTTGATGGCACAGAAAAAATTGAGCGGCTGCCGGTAGACAATAAAACGATACGCGAAGCGCAAAATATTCGTGACATGATTTTTGCCCTAACAGATGATATTAGGGTGCTCATTATAAAGCTGGTAGAAAAGCTGCAATTATTACGCATGCTTGATTCGTGTCCGGAAGAGGAGCGTAAATCTATTGCGCGCGAATGTCTTGATATTTATGCGCCGCTTGCAAACCGGCTGGGTATCTTCTGGATCAAAGATGAAATCGAAGACCTTTCATTAAAGTTTGTGAACCGCGAAGCATATCAGCAGATAAAAAGTCTTGTNGCTCAAAAAAAAGATCAACGTAGTGACTTTTTGGGAGATGTGCGCGAAACAATTGGCAGAGAAGCGGAAGCNGCGGGTTTTAATGTCGAAGTTAAAAGCCGCGCAAAGCACTTTTATTCCATATACATGAAGATGCGCAGACGTGGAAAAAGCGCGGATGAAATTTATGACCTTTTTGGCATACGCATAATTTGCGATACCATAGAAAGCTGCTATACGCTGCTTGGCGTTGTGCACAGGTTGTGGCTGCCTGTTCGCGGATGTTTTGACGATTACATTGCAAACCCAAAACCCAACGGTTATCAAAGCCTGCATACTTCGGTGCTTGTTGAAGATGACGGGGAAGAGCGCAGGCTTGAGATACAGCTTCGCACCCGCGCCATGCATCAGATGGCTGAAAACGGAGTCGCAAGCCACTGGCTTTACAAAAAGAGTTCAGGCTCCTCCAAAGACGCTGTGCAGGCGCAGGACATTGACGTGGTAAACCGCTTAAAAAACTGGATGCATAGCGGCGAAGGGTCAGGCTCTCAAGAGAGTTCAGGCTCGTGGCTTGAAGAAATCAAGAAGGAGATTTTACACGATTGGATTTATGTGCTTACCCCGCAAGGCAAGGTTATTCGCCTTCCGGTAAAAGCCACGCCCATAGACTTCGCCTACAGCGTGCATACGGCTGTCGGCGAGCGCTGTATTGGCGCGAAAGTCAACGGCTCTATTGTTCCGTTAAGTTATGAGCTAAAAAATACTCAAGTAGTTGAAATTCTCACCAGTTCTTCCGCGCGCCCGCACATGGGCTGGCTTGAAACGGTAAAAACGTCCAGAGCCCGCGGCAAGATTCGCTCGTGGCTTGAACTTAACGATGTTCAACAGGGNCAGAAAAAGCTTGAAAAGGCGGAAAAGGCTGATAAAGCGCTTGAAAAAAAGAAGCCGGCGGACNTTCCNCAGGTNNCTGAATATCAGCCTGCGCAGCGTGTTTTGCAGCCTTTGAAATCGGTTTTGCAGGTGCGCATCGATGACGAAAAAGATATGCTCATCCATTTTGCCCGCTGTTGCAATCCGGTAACAGGTGATGTCATTATAGGTTATGTTTCGCGAGGACGGGGGATAATTATTCACCGCGAAAACTGCCCAAACCTTGCGAACAATCCTGAACTTGAAAGCCGCAAAATCAATGCATCGTGGGAGCACTCAACTTCCGCTCTGGTTAAGCGCTTCAAGATTAGCGCGCGGGAAACGGCAAACTTGTTTTCAGAGATTGAAGGCGCGATACGGAAAAAACAGGGTCATCTTATCGAAGGACACCTTGAGGAAGTACCAGGCTCAAGCGGGAAAGGCTTAAACCGGCTTTCAGGCTTTTTTACCATTCAGCTTGTTCAGGCGGAGGATTTAAAGGCGGTGCTGAAAAACATCCGCGGAATTCCCGGCGTTCTTGGTGTTCAACAGTTGAATTAGGGTGAGTTGAATAGGACGAGCGCGAAAATCATGAAAATTGCGGGGCATCCTCTTTTCATTATTTGCCAAATTGTGTATACTGCCTAATCATTGGGACGTCGGCAAGTGGTAAGCCACCGGGTTTTGGCTCCGGCATTCACAGGTTCAAATCCTGTCGTCCCAGTAACATCCATTTTTTCCAGATTTAAGGAGCAGAAATATGAGCAATCTTGTCTTACAGGCCAATAGCCGCCAAAGCGGAGGGTCATCTGTCGCCCGCAGAATGCGCAAAGCCGGACGGGTTCCAGCGGTTATTTACGGGCGTTCAGGCAAATCACTATCCATCGACATGGATGCTTTGACGCTTGCAAACGGGCTTAAAAGCATCTCCGAAAGCACCATCGTGAAAGTGCAGGTAGAGGGAAAGTCCTACGAAGTGTTCGTAAAAGATACTCAGCGCAATATTATTGATGGGGCGATTTTGCACGCCGATTTTTACGAAGTGCAAAGTGATGTGTCTGTCAGGGCGCGCGTTCCCATTAACCTGAAGGGCAATCCGGCAGGGGTGCGCGAAGGCGGCGTTTTGGAGTTTCCCATTCAGCAGATCGAAGTGGAAGCTCTGCCAAAAGACCTTCCACAGCGCATCGAACTGGACATTTCCGGTCTTGGACTTAGCCAGTCCATTCTTGTCAAAAACATCAGCCTCTCAAGCGCCGTAAAAGTTTTGGCCCCCGCCGAGCAGGTGGTTGTGCTGGTAAAATACGCCAAGGGAGCTTCCGCCGCTGCAGCAGCGACTGATGCAGCCGCTGCTGCTCCGGCGGCAAAAGCCTAAGGAATCACGGATTGATTTTTTTCTTTGTTCAGTGATTCCTTAAAAACCCGGCAAAGCAGCGAGGCGTCCGAAAAGCATTAAAACTTTTCGGACATCTCCTGCAAGCCAAAATCGGCTCTTAAAAAGTCTTTTACGCCCTTCTAGCGAAGGAAGGGAGCAAGGTTCCCTGTAGCAGTGTAGTAGCCGATCATAAATCCGTGGGTGACTGCTGCGGCAACGGCGTTGGAGCCAAGTCTGTTGTTACCGTGAGTACCGCCGATAATTTCGCCCGCGGCATAGATGCCGGGAATTACTTGACCGAAAATATCGATTACCTGAAGCCGCTCGTTGACAACAAGGCCGCCGCCGGTGTAATGCACCGATGGCCACTGTGCAATGGCGAAGAACGGCGGATCAATTATCCGAGTGAGGTAAGGATCGATTACCTTGCCGAATTCAGGATCGTGCCGGTTTACGACAAAGCTGTTGTGCGCGGTGATGGTTGCCGCAAGCGTTGCCGGATTCATGTTTACTTCACCAAGCCTGAAAGTCTGCCTGTTGATCTCAAGGGCAAGTCCTTCCAGTGTGTTGGATGTCAAAACCCTGCCTACCCTTATACCGGCATCAATATCGTCCTGGTTGGTGAATCCGCCGTTTTGCACGATGTCATTGCCAAAAATAGCAAAGGTGGGGAATCCGCCGGAAGTAAACATTGCGCGCTGGACGACATCGCGGCGGTCGCCTTCGTTGACAAAGCGTCTGCCCTCAGTGTCCACATAAACGATACCGGCGCCGGGGCCGGTAAAGGGAATAACTGCCCACAGATCCAAAATACCGGCATTGGGTTCGGCAAACGGATACAACTGGATAATGTTCATGTGCATGGTGTCAGCACCGATTTCCTGAACCCAGCTAATCGCTTCGCCTGTTGCGCCAACGTGGTTGGTTGTGGCAATGGTCGCATCGAGATAGGGAACATGCCTGGAGCGCAGGGCGACATTGGCACCAAATCCGCCGGTGGTCATGACGACCGCTCTGTTGGCCCTTATGTGCCGCAGTCCATCGTTTGTCTGAACAGCGATACCAACAACATTTCCGGACAGGCGGTCTTCACGATGGATACGCACCATCTTTGTGTTGAGTTCTATCCTGACGCCCGCGTCAATGGCCATTCTTTCCTGAACCTCCACGATGCAGCTTCCCTGACCGCTGTA
>WQRS01000069.1 GCA_009786615.1 Treponema sp.
CCCCATTCGGATGCCCTCCTAAAGGCACCCTTAGTTTAATTTGGGTAACATTTTCTATTTGAGGCATTCACCTGTTTCGGTAACATTTTTCATTAGGCAATGCGCACGCTTGATTTTTTTGCCCATTAGGCATATGATACCCTACTGTAAGGAGTTTTAACTTTGGCGGACGGCAGAAAAAACACAATACAACGGCAAGTGATTTTTGAGGCTGTGAAAAAACTCAACATGCACGCAACGGCTGAACAGGTTTACGATTATGTTGTGCTTGAGCATCCTTCAATCAGCAAAGCTACTGTCTACAGGAATTTAAACCAAATGGTGGAAGCCAATGAGCTTATAACCATTGGCAATTTAAGCGGCGCGGCGCATTTTGATCACAACTGCCACAAGCATTACCATTTCGTATGCGATGACTGCAAGAGAATTTTTGACGTGGATATTCCTCTACCCGGCATTTACAATCAAATTACAAGTGTCGAAGGTTTTGAAATCAAAGACCACAATTTGAACTTAAGCGGCTTGTGCCGGGATTGCAAAGCGCAGTAACACAAACAACACACTTCACTCCATAGGATAATACCATTCTCTTCCAAGGGGATCTTTCAATAAAAACTCATCACCTTTTTCTGTTGTCCGTTCTCCGGTAATCACGTTTTCATGCAGGGCAATTTTGCCGCCCCCGCCGGGAAGGTCAACCGCGTAAACAGGCAGGGTTGGACTTGAAATTAAGCTGCCAAGTTCTTTGTAAATGGCAAGTCCGCGGCGCAGCGGAACTCTAAAATGCGCTGTTCCATGAGCCAAGTCCAACTGAAAAAGATAATACGGGGAAAGCCCCAATTCAACGCTCCGGCTAAACAGGCCGGCCAAAAGCGCCGCATCGTCATTTACACCACGCAAAAGCACAGTCTGCGTTTTAACACGGATTCCGCTTTTAAGACAGGCGGTCAAAACGGCGCGGCTTTGAGGCGAAAGCTCCCGCACATGGTTGATGTGGAGNGAAAGCCAAAGCGGGCTGAATGAGGCAAGTAAGGCGATGGTTTCTTCATCAAGGCGGGACGGCAAGGTAATGGGCGCTCTGGTGCAAAGCCTGATTGTAACACCCGGCCGCGCTTTCTTTAAAGCGAAGAACAGTTCCTGTAATTTCCCGTTGTCTAACGTTAAAGGATCACCGCCTGAAACCAGCACTTCATTAATTTCAGGATGCGCTTTCAGGTATTCAAACGCGACCTTCCATTCACCGCTTTGATAATCACAGTAAGCGCTGCCTAAAGAAGCGCCGCAAAAAGCCGCCGCGCCCTTAACCGCACTTTGCGAAATCCATACGCGCCTGAAACAATGGCGGCAAAAACCAGCGCAAGCGGCGGCGGCAAGCAAGAGCGCCCTATTGCGGTATTGATGGATAAGGCGGGGAGCCGCACGATGACAGGATTCGCCAAGCGGATCATCAAGCGCAAAGGGATCAATTATGTCTTCGCTGGCGCTGGGAATAAATTGCCTTAGTATGGGGTCACAGGCATCAGGCAAGGCAAGCGAGGCAAAGTGCGGCGTTACGGCAAACGGCAGCCGCCCGCTGGTTTTTTGCTTGGCAATATAGGCTTTATCGTTAGAACTAATCGCCGCGGTGAGTTCAGGCGGAAGTTCATCGATTGAACAAATTAATGGTGAATCAGGCAGATNAGGCGAATACATCACAATACATTATGTAAGAAAATCGCGATTTTTCAAAGCGGTATACATCGCGGTGAAGTAATAAGGCATGAGATGCATAACTTTGAATACGCTATTTTGCCGCGCGGCTATTTTTTTGATTTTTCCGCTTTCAGTTCTTGCCGCCTGCCAGTCAGAGGAAAACTCTCAAAGCGTTTTTGTCATTGCCCAATGGAACGTTCAAACCCTTTTTGACGGGCAGGAGGACGGGAGGGAATACAGGGATTTTCGTGAAGGGGCTGGCTGGACGGCGGAAAAATATCAGGCGCGCATCACTGCAATTTCGCAGGCGGTTTTGCAAATGGCAAATCCTGCGCCTGAAATAATCGGTTTTAGCGAGATTGAAAATGCCGCCGTCCTCCGTGACCTTGCAAGCGGCGAACTTTCACGTTCAGGTTATTTGTGGACAGCTTTTGCGAATATTCCCGGCGCGCCAATAGGACTTGGCTTTTTAAGCCGCTTTCCATTAAGCGATGTGCGCGCGCACTCAATCACGATTAACGGTGTTACCGCTCCACGGCCTGTATTAGAAGTGAGAATTGAGCCTGAAGGAAAGCCGCTTGTAATATTTCTTTGCCACTGGAAATCAAAAGTGGGCGGGGTTGAGCCAACGGCAGAACAGCGGCGTGCTTCGGCGCAGGTGGTACACAGGCGGCTTGCCGAAATCAAAGGGAAAGAACCGGAAACTCCTGTGATCGTAATGGGTGACCTAAACGAAAACCACGATGAATTTGAGCGGCATCTGGGGGAACTTTTCAGCGCCTTGCTGCCGGACAATTATGAAGCGGCCTTGCTTGCAGACAGCCAAACGCCTGATTTCCTCGTTATTTCCAACGAAAAACCGCCGCGCTCAAACTATTTCCCCGAAGGCATTCACGCGCTGTATTCTCCCTGGGGGAATGAAAAAACAGGCGGCTCATATTTTTTCAGGGATCGCTGGGAAACAATCGATCACTTTTTACTTTCAGCGGCGCTTTTTGACGGTGAAAAATGGGAGTTTGAAAACTCACTCGTATTGAATTCTCAACCGTTTACCTTGCCTGACGGAACGCCCAACAGATATAATCCGAGAAGCGGTAGAGGCTTAAGCGACCATCTCCCGTTGTTGCTGTTTTTGCGGATTGAAAGTTCAGGCGAATGAAAATCCCTTGCGTACTAAAAGGCTTGCTGTAGTGTGTTAATATTAATAACATGAAGAAAGAAAACTTCAGGCTTGTATTTTTTCTTTGCGGCTTTGTATTTGTTACAGGTATTATCGCACTTTTCGCAATGTATTTTCTTAGGGACTTGCAAGATCCGCAGTACGCGCAGCAGTTCACTGACTGGGTTTCAGAACTTGGAATTACCGGCGTACTTGTTCTTTTTGCGATTCAAGTAACCCAAATTGTTGTTGCGGTAATTCCGGGTGGTCCTGTGCAGATGATAGCCGGAGCCGCTTATGGTGTTTGGAAGGGTTTAATTATTATGATCGTTGGCTGTATTTTCGCCACCATAATAATTTTTGTTACTGTAAGGAGATTCGGCGTTCCACTTGTAAAATATTTTTTTGGAGCGCATGTAATGGAAAAATGGAGCTTTCTTTCAAACAGCAAAAGAACCGCCCACGCGATTTTTATTTTTTATTTAATCCCCGGATTACCAAAAGATTTTTTTGTTTATTTAGGACCGTTGACGCGTCTTTCTCTTTTCCATTTTACAAGCATTTCTGTTTTCGGGCGTTTACCCGCTATGCTTTCATCAACGGCAATGGGAGATGCGGCAATGCGCGGAAATTGGGCGCTTTTTCTTTCGGTGTTCGCTGTCACTGCCGTTGCAGGCATTTTGGGCATTCAGTTCCGCGAAAAACTTATTAAGCGCTTTTCAGCATTGTAAAAAACTATTTCCATTTTCGCTCCGCACTTTTCAAGCAAGGTAATCTGCCCATTTGTAGGAATTGCCTTTCCCATTTCAATTTTTCCGTCGCTTAAAAACGTCAAAATACAGTTTATAACAGCTCCGTGCGTCACGATGATGATATTTTTCCCGGCAAATATTTGTGCCCATTTAGTTAGCGCACCCATCGTTCTTTCCTGCAAGAGCTGAATGCCCTCCATTCCATCACAGTTACCGCCGGGAAAAGTTTTTTTCGCCTCTTCTTTTGTCATGCCTGAGATTTCCCCTAAATCCCTTTCCATAAAATCGCTTTCTTCATGAATGTTTGCAAGCGCAATTTTTTGGCGGATAATTTCAGCAGACATTTTCGCCCTCGATAATGGGCTTGAAATAATTTCATGCCATGTTTCACCCTCGAAAGACTCGCTCGCTTCTTGTATCTGCTTAATTCCTGCCGCATTCAGGGGAATATCTTCTCTTCCTTGAAATCTGCCTATCGCATTCCAGTCAGTTTCACCGTGCCTTATAAGGCAAATATTCCCCTTATCCACGTCTAGCGGTATTCCCGTTCGTCAGGAAGTTTTTCAAACCTGAAAAGGTTTTCCCTAACCGGAAGGTTTCCGTTTTCGCCTGACNTTTCAAAAAACGTGATGCGCGCATCACTGCGAATGCCTGAAAGAACATCAGCAACGGCGTTCACCGCNATGCGGTTCTGCTCAGCAGGGGTAAAGGCGCGGCAGGTTGGGCATGAGCACCACAGAGAACCGGAGCCCCTGTCAGGCCAAAGGTGGAAAACGCGCACTTGCGGGGCGGAGCAAAAAAGCCTGCGCCCTTCTTTACCGATTACATTCATTGCACCAGGATTGGTCGGGCAAAAGTGAAAATCTTTTTTGCGGTGCCCTCCATCCATCCTGAAATAATCGCGGTGTAACAAAAACATATTGCGTGGCACCATCGACGATAATTCCCGTCCTCCGGCTTCAAGTGAAATACCGTATTCGGCGGCAAGGCACTGCAATTCGTCCAGTTTTTTCCTGCCGCTGCGGGAAGCAAAAATCGACATGGGGAAAATCAAGGCATCGTAGCGCCTTCGCGCTGCCCATTGAACAAAAACATCCGCTTTTTTTAGGATCGCTTTTGCCTCTTTAAGACCCGCCGGAACAAGGCGGCGCCAGGGAGCAGCCGCGGTATCAGAGCCGTTATAACCTGAAGGCTCAAAAATACCTTCGTCAATACCGGAGCCTGAAGAAAAAGGGAAAACCCTTAAGTTGGCCACCTGCGGGGAAGGAAGAATTTCCTGCCCTATTTCGGGCCAACTGATACCCAAAGCGGCAAGAAAACTGTAAATACCGTTACAAAGTCCACGGCTTGATTCGCCGTGGATCTCGATGCGCTCAGGACTTACTCTCCAGTAAAAGCCATTGCGTTCAGCCCCTGAACCATCACTGGCAAGGACAATTGTGTGAGTTGTGCCTTCGGGCACNGGAGCATGAGCATCCAGCACCAAAGGTGCTTTCTGAACAATACCCTCCGTGATCCCTGCTAAAAGACTAATGCAGCGTGATAAATCTTCTGTTGCCTTTTTTACATCTGGCACATCAGGTGGAAGGAGAATAACCCATTCCTTGGAAGCATAAAAATTNGCCATGTTTAAATCATAACAAATTTTCTCGTAAATTTGAAGGGTAAAATATTATTTTTTTTAGCCGATAATAGAGCTGTTCGGAAACTTCAGTTTAGGAACAACCGGGCTCTTGTAAAGGAAAATTTATGCTGGCAAAACTTTTTTTTCGCGTTCCCCATTCCAAAGACAATTTTTGGGTCATCGCCGTTTCTTTAGCATTTGGAATTGCCGGTATATTTTTTGGCATNTCCATAATTGCCTCAGTTTTTGGGACAGGAACCTTTTTTTCAAGTCCCGGCGCCTTCTTTTGGCGCGCNTTTGGGCTTTTNTCGCTNGTGATTCCCGCGTTTTTTCTGTACGCCGCTTTTATTCTTGCAGACCCACGTTATAAGCCGGATCGCATTTTTATTCTTGCAAGCATTGTTTTTCCGTTTTTTACAATAGCGCTGGGCATTTACTGGTTCAGGGAATTTGATTCATTACGTGAAATTTCGCCGTTTATTGCACGAGCCGGACGTACGGGCATAGGTTTTTTTGCGTTTTTCCTTGTAAGCATTGAAGTTTTCATCATAATCGTCCTTAAAGCATTGCTTTTTCAGGGTAATTCAGGCAATAAAGCCGAAGTTTACGCCCGCGGTATCGCAGGAAACGTGCAAAAAAGGGCTGGAGGCTTTGCGGAAACGTGCAAACACAAACTAAGTGAGCTTTTTAAGCCACAGCAGGATTTTAACGACACAGAAAACGAAAAAAACTATGTCAGCATGGAGGAGCAGGCTCCGGCTGGAACACCAGTGCCCGAAGCGGCGTTTTCGCCGAAAACCGCATTTTCGGTCGAAACTATGGTTTCGGGTGAAACAGTGGNTTCCCCGCCGCCAAGAATTTTACCGCAAAGCCTGAACGATATTTACACCGTATCCGCCGCCGCAATGTCCCCTGACAAAAATGTTCCCCCGGCGCTTNCAGTAAATCTGCCTGAAAAAGCTCAAGCGGCGGAAACAGCGCACCTGACAGAAACACCGCCTACGGCAGAAATGGCGCGTATGGCGGAAGCGACGCCCACGATGGAAGCGCTTGACCCGCAAACCCCTTTGGTTCACGCCGATGTGGAAAAGGCGCTTGCCGCGGCAAGGGAAGAAAGTGATTTTGTGAATGTTTCGCATTCGACGGCTTCTGAGGGGAATGTCCAGAGGGAAAAAAAGCGGCGCGCACCGTACTTTGTTCCCGTGGAAGGATTACTCAAACAGTACCCGGACGGGCAGTACTGGATCATTGACGATGATACAAGAAATTCAGCGCTTACTCTCAAAGAAACATTTAAGGAATTCAACATACAGATAGAAGTAACCGGCATTCGCAAAGGGCCTGTTATCACCATGTTTGAAATACTTCCGGCTCCCGGCATCCGGCTTACAAAAATCGAGGGGCTTGCGGATAATATCGCATTGCGCCTTGCAGCCCAATCTGTGCGTATTGTAGCTCCCATTCCCGGAAAACACGCTGTTGGCATTGAAGTTCCCAATGCAAAACGGAACCTGGTTTCCTTCCGCGAGATTATCGAAAGCGAGCTGGGGCAGGACGGGAAAAAAGGCGAAGTGCCTGTTGTGCTGGGAAAAGACATCACGGGAGAAGCAGC
>WQRS01000070.1 GCA_009786615.1 Treponema sp.
ATCATAGGTGAGGCGACGGAACCCGGTGCCGCTCCTGTGCACGCAAGCGTTTCCGGAACAATAAAAGCGATAGAAACTATCGACACCCTCACCGGGGAACGATCCTCGGCTGTCACCATCACTTCTGATGGCAGCCAAACGCTTTGGGAAGGCATTGCCCCGCCCCAGCGTATTTCAACGGCGAAGGATTTTCTTGACCTCATCAAAAGCTCAGGCATTGTTGAACCGTGTGCAGGCGGAGCGGGAGCGGAGGAGTTTTCACTTGAAAACTGTCATAAGCTTGAATACATTTTGATCAACTGCCTTGAAAGCGAGCCGTATGTCNCCTCTGATAGGCGCGTTTTGGCGGATGAAACAGAAAATCTATGGGAAGGCGCAAAACTTCTTAAGTTTTACTTAAGCCCCAGAAAACTCATCCTCTGCATAGGGAAAAACAATTCCCGTGCTGTAAAGGCAATGCGNGAGCTTGCAAAGGGTTCAGTCGGCATAGAAATTCGTCCGATTTTGCACAGTTATCCGCAGGGGCAAAAAAACGTGCTTGTGCGCAACGTTACAGGAAAAGTTGTGCCGGAGGGCGGAAGCTTCGCTGACATCGGCACGCTTGTTTTAAGCGCCACAACAACTGCCGCAATCGCCACATACATCAAAACCGGCAAACCTATGGTGACGCGCTGTGTCACCGTTGACGGATGTGCGGTTACAGAACCAAAAAATATCATAGCGCCGGTTGGAACACCAATTTCAGCGCTTTTTGAATTGTGCGGCGGACTTAAAGATAACGTAAAAAAAATCATATTGGGCGGCGCAATTTCAGGGCTTGCCGTTCCAAACGCAGACGTTCCCATCGATAAAACAACCGGCGCGGTGTTGGCGTTTTGCAGCGAAGACGCAAAAAACTCAACCCCATCGTCCTGTATAAAGTGCACAAGGTGCGTAAAAATGTGCCCCATAAGGCTTATCCCGCCTTACATCGAAACCGCGTTTGAATTGGGCAAAGTTGAAAATCTCCGCAAATACCGCGCGGATCTGTGCATTGAGTGCGGCTGCTGCGCGTATGTCTGTCCTTCAAAACGGCCGCTCTCACAGGTTTTGGCCTTATCCAAAAGCATTTTGAAAAAGGAGGAGGCCAAATAATGAAAGACAAAGCAATGACCGTATCTTTTGCGCCTCATATACAAGACGGTGCAACCGTAAACCGCATCATGCTTGATGTGATAATTGCCCTAATTCCTGCAATGGTCGCAGCAATTTACGTTTTCCAAATGCAGGCCGCAATCGTCATTGGCGTGTGTATAGCCTCGTGCGTTTTTTTTGAGTGGGCGTTCACGAAAATCACCAAACGAAAAAACAGCATAGGCGATTTGTCAGCAGTGGTAACCGGCATATTGTTGGGTTTTCTTTTGCCTGAAGATGTCGTGCTTTGGCACGCAATTTTCGGCTGTTTTGTGGCAATAGTTTTTGTAAAGCAAATTTTCGGCGGACTTGGGAAGAATTTCGCAAACCCGGCGGTAACCGCGGCTGTTGTTTTGTTGGTCGCGTTTCCCGGCAGCATGGCAACTTGGGCAACCCCGTTTTGGGCATTTGCCCCGGGCGCTAATATGCCGTTTACAGGTCTTTCACCTGCAGACCTTGCCGCCCTGCCGCATTTCCTTGAACCGGAAATGTACATAGGCACACACTCNGGCTTTTTCGGCGAAGCAATGCCGCTTGCGCTTTTAGTCGGCGGGCTTTACCTCCTTTTCAGGCGGGTAATAACCTGGCACATTCCGCTTTTCTTTGCAGGCACTGTGTTTGCCGTCACTGCCATTGGCGGACACGAACCGGTTTTTCAGGTNTTTTCCGGCGGCTTGCTTTTGGGTGCGTTTTTTCTGGCAAACGATCCTGCAACAAGCCCGCTTACGGCAAAGGGGCGCATCATTTTCGCAATCACCCTGGGNTTGCTCACTGTTGTTCTGCGCCTTTTCGGATCGTTCCCGACAGCCGTAACTTATTCGATTCTTTTAATGAACATGATTGTTCCGCTTATAAACAAACTAACGGCGCATAAGGCGCTTGGAGAAAAGAGAGGCTAACTATGAGAAAAGATTTTGTCATGCCGGTCGTTGTCCTTTCGCTTTTGTGCCTTTTTGTAACAGGCGTTTTGGCTATTGGACATCACTTCACGCATCCTGTAATAGAGCGCGCCGCCGCCGAGCGTGCGCGTATGGCTATGGTGGTGATATTACCTGACGCGCAAGCGTTTGACGAAGTTGATTTATCGCTGTTCAACCTTCCTGCCGCCGTCCATGCTGTTTACAGCACTCCCAACAACGTAGGTTACGCCGTGATTGTTGCAACAATGGGTTTTGCCGGTGAGATACGCGTCCTTTGCGGCATTGACCCGCAGGGGCGCGTTATACGAACAGTGATTCTGGCTGACAGTGAAACGCCCAGTTTCAGCGCGCCGGTTTTTGCCGAATCGCACGTCAGCAATTACTGGGGACAGGACAGGCAAGGCATTGAAGCTATTCCAATTATTTCAGGTTCTACGGTAACTTCAGTCGCGTTCAAAAACGCCGTACGTTATGCGCTTGACGCGTTCGCAATCGTAACCGGGGGTACTCCGTAATGACAAAAACGACAATTTTAACGAGGGGTATAACAAAGGAAAATCCCGTTTTTGTTTCACTTTTGGGTTTGTGTCCCCTGCTCGCCGTAACTTCCCAAGTGGAACACGCGGTGGGACTGGGAATTGCGACAGCCTTCGTGCTTTTGGGGTCCAATTTTTCAATCTCGCTTTTACGCAACGTGATCCCTGAAAAGGTGCGTATTCCCTGTTTTATCGTCATCATTTCAGGGTTTGTCACGCTCATCATCATGCTGGTGCAGGCATACGCGTATTCCCTGCATTTGGCGCTGGGGATTTTCCTCCCGCTCATCACCGTAAACTGTATCGTCTTTGCCCGCGCCGAAGTCTTTGCCCGCAAAAGCAACCCGTTTGACTCTGTGCTTGACGCTTTGAGCATGGGAGTCGGCTTCATACTGGCACTTATCGCAATATCCACCGTGCGTGAGGTTCTCGGACACGGTTCGTGGCTTGGGATTCAACTGCCGTTTATAAGCGATCATTACATTTCGCTTTTCCGCTTTGCCCCCGGAGGTTTTATCGCATTCGGCATTTTAATTGCCATTGTGAACAAGGCAACAAAAGGCAAAGCGCCGGCGAGAAAAGAATTCGGCTGTGCCGCCTGCCCAAAGGCAGCAATCTGCGGTAAGGGAGTGTCTGAATAATGGATATACAAACAATTGTTGTAATTTTGATGGGTACTGTGTTCATCAACAACTACGTCTTAAACCGCTTTCTTGGCGTGTGCCCGTTTTTGGGCGTTACCAAGCAACTGCGGAATTCGGTNGGCATGGGAATTGCCATCACGTTTGTAATGGTGCTTGCCACCGTTGTCACATGGCCGATAAAAATTTTCGTGCTCCAGCCCAACGGTCTGTCCTACCTGCAGGTAATCGTGTTTGTGCTTGTTATCGCTTCGCTTGTGCAGCTTGTGGAAATCGCGCTTAAACGCTATGTGCCTTCTCTGTTCAAAGCGTTCGGCGTGTTCCTTCCGCTTATGGCGACAAACTGCGCGATTCTTGCTGTTACGATAGAAAACATCAATCTGAACTACACATTTCCCGCATCGATTGTGAACGCCTTTGGTGCCGGAGTCGGCTTTTTGCTTGCGATGGTGATTTTTTCAGGAATCAGGGAGCAAACAGAAAATGCCGATCCGCCTGGGCCTTTTAAGGATTTGCCGATTACGCTTTTTTCTGTGGCAATCTTGTCGCTGTCGTTTTTTGGATTTTTCCAAACGCTGTAAAAAGAGGTAACAAACATTATGGATACGATTTTTGTAGCGATTTTTTCAGTAACTGTGGTCGGCGCTTCCTGCGCGGCAATGCTGTGTGTAGCGTCCAGAGTGATGTACGTCAAGGTTGATGAACGCCTTGCCATACTTACCGAGGCAATGCCGGGGGTAAATTGCGGCGCGTGCGGTTACCCTGGATGCTCAACCTACGCTGAGGCACTGCTTTCGGACTCAAGCGTAAAAAGCAACCTTTGTCCTCCCGGCGGGGTGGAAGTTGCGGCGAAAATAAGCGAGATTTTGGGGGTGGAGGCAGAGGGTGTTACCGCAAAAACTGCCGTTGTGCATTGCCTTGGTGACAGAGCAACGCAGCAGCAAAAAATGGATTATCAAGGCATAAAAACCTGCAGTGCGGCAAAGCTCCTTTTTTCAGGCTCCGGCGCCTGCGCGTTCGGCTGTCTCGGTTATGGCGATTGTCAAGTTGTCTGCCCGACTGACGCTGTCTGTATGGAAGATTCACTTGCGCGCGTGAAGGTGCATTTGTGCACAGGCTGCGGCTTGTGCGTGAAAGCCTGCCCGAACAACTTGATATCTATTGACGATGCAAGCATTCCGGTTGATGTCATGTGTTCAAGCATAGAAAAAGGCGCTGTGGTACGGAAGAAATGCACCAAAGGCTGCATAGGCTGCGGCAAGTGCGTACGCGAATGCCCTGAAAACGCGATTGTCGTGCAGGAAAACCTTGCGCGCATCGACCACGCAAAATGCACCGCTTGCCAGAAATGTGTTGAACTGTGTACAACAACGTGCATAAAGCCGGTAGCCGCAAGCGCCTGAGAATCTTGATTCAGGATTGCCTGTCAACTTGTTTGGCGGGTGATTCTGGGCAATGTCTATGTTGCCCAGAAATGTGTTCATAAAAGTAGCCCATCTTTCAGGATCATTGACACTGGTAAGTAAACAATTTATCATGAAAATGGGGCAAAGTGTGAATGGGGACTATGCAAAGCTTGATTTCAAAATACCTGTGGAGTCATCTGACTATTTAATCTGTTCGGATTTTGTTATAGGTCAAATTGAAGCGGTTATTAAAGAATCAATTCAAACAGGAAAAAATAAAATTATCATTAACACAAGTTTAAAACTTGGTCTTCCGATGGAGAACATAAACAAAGTTGCAGGACCTTTTGTTGAAGCATGGGCTTTTGAAATTTTTAATGATATTCTTGAGGATGGAAATAATAAGTACCAGCTCATTAATGTGGAAGCCGGTGAATGATTACATATGGCTGATATTATTCTTCAATTTAAACGGGAACGTAAAAAACAAAGTTCCGTTACTGGATTTGTTGATGTTAAAGCTACAAGTAACGATATTGAAGGAAGCGGGAAATCTCCAAACATTACATCTTTTGCAAGAATACGTACGGAATATATAAAAGATCCGGACTTTTTGTTTGTTATACTTTCTATAAAACATAAAGTTTACAGTAAAAGAGATTGCTCATCGAAAATGGCTTTTGGTGTTATGGAAATTGTTGATTTTAATGCATATGATTTAAAATATTTGGCAAAAAATGATATTAGCTACAATCCTGCTTTAGGAAGCGGACAATTGCAAGTTAGGGATATCCATTATGTGTCTAAAGAAATCAGAAGCACTTGGGAATTTTGTCAGTTGTTAGATGAAAAATGTATCGCTTCCCGTAAAGGTTATTCTGAGTGGTTGCGTTACGCTAAGCAAAATCATTGGATTAAGGATAGTATATGACACTGAAAATTGTTGAAGATGATGCGTTGAATTATCTGAAAAAAATTGAAACGGAATCCATTGATGTTATAATTGCCGATCCGCCTTATAATCTTGGCAAAGATTATGGTAATAGCAATGATCAAATGACATTTGATGAATACATGGACTTTTCTCGTGAATGGATAAAAGAAGCACATAGATTGTTAAAAAAAACCGGAACAATTTATTTATTTATGGGCGTACGTTTTATATCATATTTATATATTATTTTGGAGAAGGAATATAATTTTAATTTTAATAATTGGATCACTTGGCATTACACTCAAGGTTTAGGTAAGACAAAGGGCTTTTCTCCCAGGCATGATGATATTCTTATGTTTACAAAAACAAAAAATTACAAATTTTTTCTTGATGATATTCGTGTTCCTCAAAAATATTACCGATCAATAAATAATATGAGAGGAGCGAATCCTGGAGATGTTTGGACATTCTCTCATGTTCATTACTGTAATGCAAACAGGCAGGCACATCCAACACAAAAGCCTGAAGCTCTTATCGAGAGAATGGTTTTAGCCTCAAGCGAAGAAAATGATCTGGTGCTGGATCCGTTTTCTGGAAGTGGAACAACTCTGCGTGTATGCCAACAACTAAACAGGAATTGTATCGGAATTGAAATGAACCCAGAATATATTACATTAACAAAGGAACGGTTAGCAGAGGATTTCACAGGGTTTGATAGTATCGATGAACGAATGGAACGAATACCCAATGATTTAAACAATGCGCAAATTCGCAATGAATATTTGAATAACCATAAGGTATGGTTTTTAAAAAATCACCCAATATTAACAGATCAATTGACGAAGAAATAAATAAAAAATACACAAACGGAAAAACCGAACTAGAGTTATTCAGTGATTCACAGAAACCGACTTTAAGCCGCCCGCCCGCCGTCAATCGAACGAACGGGCGGCTTAAAGCCTAAAAGCAAAACCTTAGAACGATTCTGAATAAATCTTTTCCACAGCGTCTTTGCCTGAAGGTACAGGAGCACAGCCGAGCAGTCCGGTTAATCCCGGCGTTTCGAATGTGAGCTGTACCAGTTTGGGAATGTCAGCCTTGGTAAATCCTATGTCGCCCAGTTTTTCAGGCAGACCGACAGATTTAAGCCATGCGTAAACGCCGTCCGCCGC
>WQRS01000071.1 GCA_009786615.1 Treponema sp.
TTCAACAAGTGATGAGGATGGGGCAAACCAGTCGGTAAACGCCATTCGCCGCTGCCCCCGCTCAGGCGAAAATGTATCGAGGTAGTTCCATGCCGCAGGAAGATAATCCAGTTCAAAAATGCCTGCGCCGTGCGGTTTTATGCAGCAGTTAAGTTTTTCGTCCTGAAAAATGTATTCTCCTTCACCGTCAAGATCAAAGTCAAAAGATGAAAGGGCAGGAACAAACTTTCCCTTCTCGCGCGTTATTTTTTCCGCTTCAATAAGTGACTTGTACGCGGCTTTGCGGACTTGCGAGTGCAGAAGTCCGGGTGAAGAAGAAGAGCCAAGTGAAAAAACGTGTGAGTCTTGGGCTTTCCAAAGCTCTTCCAAAGCCGTTCTTTTGCGGGTTTTATCGCCGCGCAGTTGATTTGTAATAAGCGTGTGTACATACACCATTTTGGCGTAAATTCCGCCTGCCTCAGCATGATCGGATAAAAACTGTTTTGGATGTGTATGCTCACCGGAGCCCGGAAGCGCCCAAATGCCTGAAAAATATGTGCGTTTGAGGTTTCGCAATCCCTTGTATACTTTTAACGGGGTAGTAAACTCAATGCGATAATCATGGGAAGAAAGAGATAACATGAAACTTTCATGAAGCGATTTGAAAAAATCTTCGTAAGGGAATGGGGCGGTTAATGAATCTTCAGATAAATTCCCTGATGGATTTTCAAAGGGGAAAACAACTACAGGGAAATCCCCGTCGGGGAGTTTTTTAAAAAACTCTTCGTTTGCAAAATCAAGGGCGAAAGCACCTTTTTCCGCAAACGCGTTTTTCTCAAATACGTCTTTACGTAGCTGCCTGCCCAATGTACGCGCGACAGGAAAAACAGTGATAAGTTTTCCCTGATCTTCTGTAATGCATGGGTAAAAAAGCCCGGCCTCGTTTGGCAAGGTACGAGAGTTTAGGAACTGACTTTCCTCCATGAATGTGTAACTCATTCCGCAAGAATTAAGCGTTACAACAAGGCTTTGTTCCCATGCAAGAGAAGGAAACCAACAGCCTTGCGGACGCTTTCCAAACTGCTTGCGAATGTAGGTGGTAAGCATCTCAATCTGCCCGATTTTGTCAGACTGCGGCAGCAGCGGAAGCATGGGGTTGTAAAAACCGCCGCCAAGAAACTCCGCCTGTTTGCGGGATAACAAATCCTCCAAAAGCATAAACAGCTCAGGATGCCGCCTTTCAATCCAATGTAGAATTACCCCTGAATAACAAAAAACCATGTTGACTGAAGGAAACTTATTAAGCGCCTGTACTAAAGGCTTTATTTCCCTCTCATAAAGGGCTTCAAACTCTGCCTCACTTGAGCCTGAAGGCAGGTGCATGTAAGAGCCTATGATAAGGCACAGTTTTTTTGCCATCAATGCGCATCCAGTAAACGAAAAGCCATAATTCCTACCGAAGTGCTTATCAGTGATAAAAGCCCCATGGATATAAGGAGAAGCGGGTTTCCTTTTAGGTATAACGGAACCTGCTCAAGGAACGCTCTGCGGCGAATTTCGTTTAACACCAAAACCGCGGTCAGGTTTCCCGCCGCAAAAAAGAACGAAAGCACCAGCGCGCCTGAAAATGCTCCTGCAAGGACGAATGTCAATAACAGCGAAACGGGAACAAGTCCGTCATAAGCGGTTAAGGGCGAGAAAACTTTTTTTTCATCGAAAGGCAGTTTTGGGAAAAGCCACTTAAACAGGCGCTCTAACGCGATGCACGCCAGGGAAGAGAGCGGGAAAAAAAGGAAAAAGAACGAGAACATCCTCCATCGCAATGGAATTAGAAATGAGAAAAATGCCCAAAGCAATAAAACAGCGAGAAACATTATAAGGATCTGAAATACCGGAAGCGGCTTTTTTCCCATATCACTTTGAATGTTCCTGCTTGAAACGCTGGAAATACCTACGGCAAACGATAAAAGCAAGTTCATTGAAAGAGAAGAAAAAATTGCAAGTGTTGCCAAATATATCAAGAAAGTTCCTCCTCGTTTGAGTCTTCCTTAACGTTACCCGCGCGAATCTTGAAGTACTTAAAAACTGCCGCCCCGTACCCAAAAAGAATAAGTCCTCCGGCTGATACTGATAAAAACCTGCCAGGAAAAAGCCAAGGTTTGAGTTTATATTAACCACTTCATTTACTCCTTGCGGTCCTCCGGGAATTGAAAATGTTCCCATTCCCAAAGGTTCACGTATTAACGCAAATGCAATGATTATGCCGCCCAAAACCGTTGCCTCAAGCAATGCGCGCGGAAGAGCCTCACCAAGTGTTGATGTTTTTGCCGCCTGAAAAAAACCTGATCCCAGGCAGCAGGGCGGAATGAGCAAAAGAAAAAAAGCTGAACTCAAAAACAAAACAGGATTTAGTGTGCCGATAAGGATGGCAAACATTCCGGAGAAAAACGATGCCAAAAACACTAAAACAACCATTTCCCCGGGTTTTGGCATTATGGAGCGGGCGCCGGAAAATACAAGCGTTGTAAAGCCGTAAACCCAAATGAGGGCGGCGGCACTTACAAGGGCAAAAGAAAGCCTTCCCGATGCCATTATCAAAAGGGCAATAGCGGAGAGTAAATACATGGGCGAATGGCTTCCCCAAAAAATGTGGGAGCGAAGGCGGCGGCTCATATATGTCCCCCGATTATACGCCGGCTGTACAGCGAAAGAATCTCATCCGGCAAGTTTTGGATCACTCTTTCCCCATGCGCTGAAAGCGGGATAAACTGCACTTCGCTAAAGTCTTGGGTGACAACCGCGAGGCAGGGGAAAGATGTCCCGCCTGCAATGAAAAGGAAAACAAAGCCATGTGTCCCGCTTTGCGCTTCGGCGAGATCCCCTTCTGACATTGTAAACCAAAAACCCAGGCGGAAAGCACCGGGGTTTACGTCCGCATACGAAAGCGGCGAGAAAAGCCTGCGATTATCTCCGCCTTGCTGGAGAACCTGATTCACCGCCGTTATAAAAAGGTGTTCCCGCACCGGCTGGGTAAAAAACCAAACAAACCCGGAAATTAACACTAGCCCCATTATCCAGCCTGCAAGAATACTTGAGTTTTTCAGATGATGGATGTGTGTTTGCGTGTTGCTGCTCATGAAAACCTCTCGTACAGTTTATAACGTTCAATGGCGCGAATTAAGGGGACGCTTGCGTTAACCAACACCACCGCATAAAAAGCACCGTAGGGTTCCGCTCCATAAAACCTGAAAAAGAACGTTATTACCGCCATTGCCGCAACCGCGATCAGTATACCAATATTCGTCTTTGGTGCAGTAACAGGGTCATTTGCAAGCAGGAAAGCCGCTGCAAGTGTTCCGCCTGAAAGGAGTGAAAAAATGACATCTCCGCTCCACGGCAGTCCACCATGCGGTAAAGCGGCGGCAAAGCTCACAAGTAAAGAAAAAACGGCTATGTAAGCAAGCGGAATCCAAAAGCGGTTTACCCGTAAAACAAGCATTATGACCGCCCCAAAAAGTAGCGCTATCCAGCCCCTGTCAGCGATTATGCCCGGGTATGAAGACGCAAGCATCGCCGCGTATAGGCTATAGGCCGCTTCTGACAAAAAGCCCGCTCCAGTGGGAGCGACCGCTTCAGCAGAAGCGACCGCTTCTATGTAGAGGGCGGGTGTNAAAAGGTGCGCTAAAGGTGACGCGGAAAGAGCCTGTGAAAAAGAGGCAGGCCAGGAAAAGCGGATGAAAAGCCATCCTGCCGCAGCCGGATTAAGCCAGTTTGATCCAAGCCCGCCAAAGCTGTGTTTAACTACGGCAATCGCGAAAACCGCGCCAAAGGCAGCGTGGAGCGGTGGAATCTGATTTGGCAATAAAATAGCCAAAATCAAAGCGCTCGCCACAGCGCTCCCGTCGCGCAATTCCCTTGCTGTTTTTTTCACCCNGTAAAGGATNATAAACTCAGTGATGACAGCGGCGGCAACNGCGCTTAAGGCAACTGTCAAAGACGCAAAAGAATCGCCAAGTGAAGACTGAATCACGACCATAAAAGCACAAATGCTGGCTATCCACATTCTTACCGGAGTCCGGCGCGCCAGATTTACCTGGGGTTCTAAAAACTGAAGTCTTTCATGAGGGTGGGAATAACTTTCAGGCACCGCTTCCACCTCCGGTTATCACNGTACTTAAAGGAAGNCCTGAAGGGCAGACAACTTCACAACAGCCGCAGCCGTGGCACTCCTGAATACGGCTTTTACTAAGCGCTGACTTCGCGGCGGCCGGGTCAATGAGTATCTCTTTGTAAAACTCCTCAGGATCAAGCCCCACCGGGCAAACGCTTCTGCACTCACCGCAGCTTATGCAGTTGGTTGTGATTTTCTGGCTCGGCTCTTTTAAAAGGGCAAACACAGCGGAGGTGGTTTTTGTCACAGGCTCATCCAGATTATAAATCCTGCGCCCAAGGAGCGGTGATCCGAAGGCCACTCTTTTTGGAACGCCTNAAAAACCGCCGCANTGATCAAAAAGGTCACCGACCATTGTACCTATACGCACTTTCATTACCTGTGGCTTTCTTACAGCGCTTCCACCGACAGCTACATAGCGCTCAAGTATCGGCTTTTTCTTTTTTACAGCGTCAAAAACTGCCGCAAGCGTAGAAGGACCTAAGACAAACATGGATCCAAGCTCTATTGCCTCTTTTTTTTCGTATGCTTTAAGCGCAATTTCAAGTTCCCGGTGATTACGCTGGGGATAACGGGAACCAACAAGCACAATGCTTGACGGGATTCCCCATTTGCTCCCCGCTTCCATAAGCTCTTGCGCAATGGCGCTTTCACCGTGAGAAACAGCATAAATAATTCGGCTAACNCGGCAGGTGCGGGAAGTGATAACAGCCCCCTCGGCGATGGCGGCAATACGTTCCTTNCAAAGGGCATAATCNGCGGCTAGCCAGGGCTGGTCAAACACACAGCGGACAACCAGTGTTACCGGTTGCGGCTTTGAGCGAAAGGAGGAAATGATATCAGAAACGGGTTTTCCGCTCCCATCCATTTCGACCACGCCAAAATCCGCAATAGCGCGCTGAATGTCGTATGGGAGCATCCCATCCCACGGGAAAACTTCCTCCCGTTTCCCGAGCTTTTCAAAACTGCCTTCCATCCGTATAACAAACGCATCGTTNANNTTCCCGCCTGAATCCTTGTAAGATACCATGCGCACGAGCCTTCCGGGAACTGTCGCGTGTATATTTGCCGAACCTGCGCCCTTACCCCTTGCTAAAAGGGAACCTTCCTTCACAAGTTCGCCAACCGGGACAACTGGTGAAGCCCGTTCCCCCGTGTGCTGTTTGAGAGGAATTATCGACCATGGGGACAAAAACGAAGTGACGCAGGAATTTTCATTCGGGGCTGAANTATCTGAAAAAGAAATACCTCCGCGCGGGAAAGTATATACTTTTTGTCCATTTTTACTTGTATTCAAGAAAAAAGCCTCCGTTTACACTGTAAAAGCCAAGTAAAACTAATTTTCAAAAGCAAATCCTTTAAGCATATGGATACATTTCCACAAACTGAAGGTTGAAAACGCACCACCCAATTGTAGCGAAAAAAAGGCATTTGGATAAGAGGGGTCTCCAGTATTCAGGAGAAACGGAAATTTAAGCGAAATTCTATAGCAAAGCGAAAGCCGCAGCGATGAAAATGCCTAAAAGCCCNCCCACGATCACCTCAAGGGGGGCGTGTCCTTTAATCTCTTTAACAGGATGAAATTCGATCCCGGTTTTTTCCGCCGTTTGCATTCCCAAAATGTTAAGAGCGCGTGCCTGAAGCCCCGCGGCACGGCGCACCCCCACTGCGTCCCGCAAAACTACCATCGCAAAAAAAACAGACACAGCGAACAGGTTCGATCCTGCCCCTTCACTAAAACCAACAGCCGCCGCCATTGATGTTACAACCGCCGCATGGCTTGACGGCATTCCGCCCGTACGCCAGAAAATGGTTTCAAGAACATCTAAAAAGCCCCTCTTTTTCTGCTGCAAAAGCGCCGCAATCCCTTTTACAAGCTGTGAAAAAAGCCAGCTTGTGAGGGCGGAAAGGATAACTGGGTTGACAAAAAACGCACGCAAAGACTCAAGCCATTTAAGGGTGTACATCCCCTTAACCATCCCCCAAATTATGAGCTTTGTCAAGATGAGCTCAATTTAACTGCGCCGCCCTAAAAACCGGAACCCTTACTAAAACAGATTCNGCTGTTCCGGCTGGCTTTTTTCTGGCGAAAAATCCCTTCCCGCCAGAAGCGCAAGGAATTTTTCCTCGTCTATGACCTGTATACCAAGTGAGAGAGCTTTTTTGCTTTTTGACGAAGCGGCGGAAACATCGTTGGTAACAAGGTAGGAAAGGTCTTTTACCACGCCTGATTTTATCGATCCGCCAAGATCTTTTGCCTTTTCTTCCGCCTGGCTGCGCTTCATGGTTTTTAGTTCGCCGGTGAAACAAAAGGAAATGCCTTTGAGTGGAACTGCTTCATCAGACGGGGGAGGCGCGATGGAAATAACGCCACAGCGCAAAACTTCATCCATTTCTTGTGAACATTCGGCAATACCATCGGCAATTACGGCGGCGGTAATTTCCCCTATGCCGTGTATTTCAGCCAAATCCTTGCTGCTTGCCGAACGGAGTTTTTCAAGTGAGTCAAAACCCGCTGTAACCACTTTTTCCATGACGAGTTCTCCCACTCCGTCAAGGTTAAAGCCC
>WQRS01000072.1 GCA_009786615.1 Treponema sp.
CAGCCTTGCGGAACTGACTCTGTTGAGAAAAGTGTTCAGATGATACGGAACGCGATAAGAGATGGAAGCGGCAAAGGGGAATATACTTACAAAGCAAGCGATGGAACTTTGATTCCCACTGAGGAAACCATGCGCTGTATAAGCGTTGACGGGCAAAAACTGATTATCGCCTATACCAGGGATCTGCGCATGGAACTCGCCCTCAAAGAAAAAGAGGCGCAGCTAAAGCTAAATGTGCAAGTCACAGCGCAGCAGTTAAACGGTCACATCACCGAGCAGGCTTCGGCAGTTACAGAGTCGGCGGCGGCGATTGAGGAAATGATAGCCAACATCAATTCCGTCACAAGAACACTTTCCCGCAACGCTGATCAGGTGGAAGAGCTCTTGTCATCTTCCGAAGTCGGACACACAGGTCTTAGCGAAGTTGCCACCGACATCCGCCAAATATCCAGTGAGTCAGAATCNCTTTTAGAGATAAACTCCGTCATGCAGAACATCGCAAGCCAGACCAATTTGTTAAGCATGAATGCCGCGATTGAAGCNGCNCACGCCGGAGAATCCGGGCGCGGTTTTGCCGTTGTNGCAGGTGAAATCCGGAAACTCGCAGAATCGGCAAGTGCCCAGTCAAAAACCATCGGCGGCGTTTTGAAGAAAATTAAAGGGTCTATTGATAAAATTACCCGTTCTATTGAGAACGTGCAAGGCAAGTTCGATACGATTGACAACGGCATAAAGACGGTGGCTGAACAGGAACGTCACGTCCTAAACGCCATGGAAGAACAGGATCAGGGAAGCCAACAGGTGCTTGTAGCCATTGGGCAGCTAAGCGATATTACGCACAGGGTAAAAGAAGACGCGCGGGAAATGGTTGAAAAGCAGAATGCCGCAATGGCTTCGCGCTAACGAATGTGTGTATTGCAATATTCGATTTGACATAGGATAACGCGTGGATCTCCATGTAAAACAGTCGATTGCGGATTTGAGCGCCAACATAAGGCGGCTCATTTCCGTTGACGAAAAAAAGCTTGAGTATATAATAGCCGCGTGGATTGCAGGCGGACACGTGATCCTTGCCGATTCTCACGGCGTAGGAAAGACATCACTGGCGCGGGCGCTTGCGCAGTCCATCAAATGGCGTGAAGAGGACATGGCTTCCGGTGAAGTCATGATGGAAGGTTTCAGCCGCATACAATGCACCGTAGACCTTCTGCCCCAAGACATTTTGGGGTATAACAGGTTTTCAGGGCAGTCAAGCGCTCTTACTTTCAACAAAGGTCCTGTTTTCGCTCACTTTGTATTGTGCGATGAAATAAACCTGCTTACCCCGAAAACTCAAGGCAGTTTCCTTCAAGTGATGGAAGAGCAAAGCATCACCATTGAAGGCAAACATTACCCCCTGCGCGATCCGTTTTTTATCATTGCCACAATGAACCTCAAAGGCGCACATCTGTTTCCCCTGCCCGCCCCCCAGTTAGACCGTTTTATGCTGCGCCTTTCGCTTGGCTACCCGTCAGAGGAAGATGAGCGGCTCATCATAGAAAAGCACGGGCGGATGGATGCGTGGGAAGGCTTTAAGAGCATCATTGATTCAGGCGATCTTATAAACTGGAAAAAAATGGTCGATGATGTGCAGATACATAAAGATGTAGGGGCATACATAGTTTCGTGCATCAGGCAGACGCGCACCCACCCCGATATCGAAAGCCCGGCAAGCCCCCGCGCGGGGGTAAGGGTTTCGCGCATGGTGCGCTCACTTGCTCTGTGCCGCGGGCTTGATTACGTGCCTATTGACTTTGTCAAAGAAGCGTTTATTCCGGCGATGGCGCACCGCATAATCACACGGGATCCGTCCATACCAAGCGAAGTTCCCTTGCGGCAAATCCTTGAAAAAACACACGTTGATAAGGGAGCCTGAAACCGGGTGGTTTTGGAACGGAAAATCTGACAAAAAAACGTATGAAAAAAGCGTATGAACGCATGACGGACAGGTTAAAAAAAATCCCGCTTGCAATACCGGGAGCGTTAGTACTTGTCATTTGCTTACTTGTTCTTGTCAGAGCATTAGCGGCTTTGAACGCGTATGAAATAGTTCTTTCACTTGCAGCGCTGGCCTTGATGGGAACTTTGTTCCTTGTAGGGCGCTTGACAGTCAGGCGGCTTTCGGCGCTGGAAGCGGTCTGGCAGATTCCCTTGCCGATNACTGCATCATCTTCCCGCTCGTGGAGCGTAAGNTGCCAAGGGGTGAATGTCCCCCATTTTTTCCGCCTGCACTTTTTATTGCGGGGTANGTTTTTTCCNCAAGGCTGTGCAACTTCCTGTTTGGTTTTTGNAGAAACTTCCGCATCAGGTTTGCTCAAAAGCCATTCCGCCCTTCCTGCAAAATTGGATGTCAGTTTNCCCCTGGGTGGAGTTTTTCAGGGTGAGACTTCCTGCCGCCTGCGTGATATTTTCGGGCTTTTTTCCTTTCCCTGCGGTCTTGACCTTAAACAAAGACTTAACGTGCGCAGCGCCCCAATAGGGGATCAGCCTTTGCGTCTGGACGCACTTTCGGGGGCTGAAGACAGACGCAGTAAAAGCTCAAATGATGAGGAGCGCTACTATATGCGGGAATACGCCCCCGGCGACCGCTTCCGCGACATCAACTGGAAAAGCTCTGAACGNATAAACACGCTTATCACCCGCATTTCCCCTGACAATCAGGAAAAAGTCACCCGCATCGAAGTTGTTTTCCGCAACTGCTTGNCTTCCGCGAAAGCTCCGGCGCTGGCAGACCTGTGGCTTTTGGACAGGGCGAAGGCGCGGCTGGNATGGTTTTTGCGGAGGGTGCGGGAAGAAAACGGCTCGTATATTTTTCATATCCGTTCCATAGGCGCGAGCTGGGAATTAAACAGCGATGAAGAAATTGATACGTTTCTGGAAGAACTCCCGACTGTTCCTTTTTTCCCGCCACCAAGCGAGGCAAATATTTTGCCGCCGTCAAACGGTGAAGTTTACATTTTTTCCACAACCTGCGACAGCGCGCTGCAAGCCTTTATTTCCTCCCTTTCAGGGCGGCCGTTTTCACTTTTTTTAGCTCAAAGCGCAAACCCAAAAAAAAGCGTTTTGCAAAAACTAAAAGCCGGCTCAGAAAGTGAGCCAAATGCACAGCATCTTTTTTATAGGGATTTTCTTTCAGGATGTTTTTTGCCGAATCCACGCTGGTTAAAAAAGCCCTCTGTAAACCAGTTGCATGTAAGCGGCGGTAGAGTTATGATTGATTATGCGGAGACGCTTTTATGAAAAAAATTAAAATGACACAGTCTGTGCTTTTCTCGCTGCGCCTTTTCTTTTATTTAAGCGTGGTGCTGCTTTTGCTCCTTCACCCCGCAATAGTTATCCCTTTTGACCGCGTGGGTTTACTCAAATGGTTTTTTATAATTCCTTTTGCGTCCCTTGTTGCCTTTCTCCCTTCGCTTAAAGGAAAATCCGTAAACAAACTGCTTACAGCCCTTGTGCCTGTGCTGGTTTTTTCACTGTGGGCGGGAGGATTTTCCTCTGCCGCCCTGCCGCCTTTTTTCGCAGGTCTTGCGTCGTTTGTCCTCACGTCCTTGCTTTTCCATTACCCGCGCTGGGCAAAGCTCTCCCTTGCCGAGCCGTTTTTATTCGCGTGGGTTTGCTTTCGCCTGCTTACTTTTTCCCGCTCAAGTGAAGAAGCGGCAGGATTCAGTTCGGGGCTTACCCAGTTTATCCTTGTCTGGACAGCTGTCGTTTTTCTTCTTCACAGCGTNATCGTGTACTTGTGCCTGTATCCGGGAAGCGCTTCCGGTTTGAAAAAAGAAGGTACGGTTTTTACGTTTTCATCTTTGGCGGCGCTGTCGCTGGTGGTTTTTCTTTTGCCGGCTGACTTCGTTCGCAACACCGTCGTTGATAACCTGCTCCCCGATCAGCGCGAACGCTTAACCCGCCCAACCGATGACGACTGGGGGATTCCTGACGGCCCGGGCAGACAGGGACGCAGGACGCTTCCCGGTAGTGAAGATGGCCGCCAGCCGTCCCTGCGCGGGCTTTCGGAGCACAATTGGCCGGGTCGCAGGGGGCGCGGCGGGGAAGGCGGCAGTTCCAATCAACAGTTTACGGTGATGGTGGTCGCTTCCCGGTACGAGCCTGTGTACATGGCGGACGCGATACGTGGGCAGCTTGACCCCGTGCAAGGCTTTGTTCCTTTCCCCGACGAACTTATGTCGCGCCTTTCCGCACAGCGCTTTTTTGTTACGTGGTTTGACAACGAGCCTGTTTTTAACCGTGACAGGGAAAGGCAAGAGGTGTTTTCGCTTTCAACCTTGCCGTGGAAATACCTGCCCTACCGCCCAACCTCCATCGACCCAACCATTTTAAGCGATAACTCAGGTCCTTTCCGCTACATCCACCGCAACGTATCCAATGTCCACATCAATGACCCACTTGACCTTTTGAGTGTCCCCATAAGGCACGACTTAAACTCATCCGAACGCCGGCGCCTTGCCCCATACCTTGAGCTCCCGCTTTCCCAATCTGACCGCCTCATCTTTGAGGCGCACCTTAACCGCATCCGCCTTTCGTGGGCGCAGCAGCGGGACAGGATTATGGGAGCCGCTCCGCTTGAAGACGCAGCGTGGGAAATTTCCGCCGCCTATTTAGGTCGTATCCGTCAAGCGTGGGAAGAAAGCCTTTGGATGTTTCAGGAGCTCCCGCTGGAAGGGGCTTCAGGCAGCGCCTTTAACGCCCGCCTTGAACGCGCAAGGNTATCGTGGGAAGAGGGCTTAAACGACTTTTTCAGGCTCCCGCTCGATGAAACCGGCGAAAACAGCGAGGTCGATGAAACGGATGAAGAAGCCCTTGCCGCTCATTTTCAGAGCCTTCTTGATGAATGGGAAGAAAGCCGCAGAATGTTTGTGGCGCTTCATGTTTTTGACGAAACAAGCAGGGCTATACTTAACATAGACCTTGACCATATTAANGCGGTTTTGAGCGCAAACCTTGACTCCATAAGTCTTTCGTGGGAGGAAGACAGGCGAACGTTCTCCCGTGGAACNGAGCTAATGGAAACGATACTCGCCATCCTTTTGAGTTTTTCTGAGTTCCAGTATAACGTGAACACCAANAACTACAGCACCATCGCCGACATGATAGAGTTTATCACCGGCACGATGGAAGGCGACTGCGTGGAGTTCTCCAACACCGCGGCACTTCTTGGCAGGCTTGCGGGCATTCCCTCACGTGTTGCNACCGGCTTTCTTGCCGCCGCGGGGCTTCAAACTCCGGCACACCAACGCGGGCTTGCCGCCTTGCAAAGCAGGATTCCCATTCTGCAAGAGTTCCCTTTTGAGGAACTCTTTCTGGTGACAGACGCGCACGGACATTCGTGGACGCAGTTTTACATACCTGAATTCGGCTGGCTTGATTTTGAGCCCACCGCGTTCGCCATTCCACCAATGGGCTTGGGCGACGGAAATCTGCGCGATGTGGTAATTCCCCTGTTTGACCAGAATAGGCTTTTTGCCCCAGTCCGCGCCTTCCCCTGGCAGCCTGTCCTGCGTTCGCTTGCGTTCATGGCGCTTTTGGCGCTGGCTGCCGCCTACGCCCTGCGTTACGGCAGGGANGCGGCACTCGGCTTGAGCGTGCGGCGCGGGGGAAGCGCCGGTGCGCGTTCGCTTTATCTTTTGCTGCTTGCACGCCTTGCCGCGGACGGAAAGCCCATAAAACCCGTTTCCAAAACCGCGCCGGAATACGCGCAACTTTTCGCAGGTGTTGGACAGGCAAGCGCTTTTGCCCCCTTCGCCGAACTGTACACAGAACTGCGCTGGAGGCATTTCAGCGACAAGGCGGAAATGGAGCGGATTTTTGCACTTTTGCAAAGCGAATACCGAAAGATACTTGAAGAAAACAGGCGCTCAGGCGCGCCTGCTTTTTTCGCCCGCATTTTCAGTTTGCGTGGATTGGCGTATTTTTAAGAAGGCAACGCGGCAAGTTTGCTATCCTTCCTGATACCGCTCCCTTGAAAACTCAGGCAAAAACGGTTAAAGTGTAACGATGTTGGATAAAATCATCAGAGCTTTGTTCGGTTCCCAGCACGAGCGGGATCTAAAGGCGTTGCTTCCCATGTTGCACGCAATTAACTCAAAAGAAACATGGGCAGCCTCAATGCCTGCTGAAGAGTTCCCCATAATGACAGCCAAGTTTAGGGAGCGTTTTGCTTCCGGTGAGGGTTTTGAAAAAATCCTGCCAGAAGCGTTCGCGCTGGCGCGAGAAGCCGCCAAACGCAACCTGGGCGAGCGCCCCTACGATGTACAGGTGCTCGGCTCCATCGTCCTTCATCAGGGAAAAATTGCCGAGCTAAAAACGGGCGAAGGTAAAACGCTCATGGTGGTAGCGGCGGCGTACCTGAACGCAATACCCGGCAAAGGTGTGCACGTTGTCACCGTCAATGATTACCTCGCCGAACGGGACGCGAACTGGATGCGCCCGGTTTTTTCCTACATGGGGCTTACCGTTGGCACGATTTTGTCCAACATGGACAACGAGCGGCGCAGGCTTAATTACGCCTGCGACATCACCTACGGCACCAACAACGAGTTCGGCTTCGATTATCTGCGCGACAATATGTGCCGCGACATGGTCAGCCGGGTACAGCGGGGGCACAATTACTGCATCATCGATGAAATTGACTC
>WQRS01000073.1 GCA_009786615.1 Treponema sp.
AAGTCCAGGATTCCCCTGAATATCGGGCATCTGCTTGTTATCTTCCTGATGAGGACTATTATCGCACTGCCTGTTCTTGTGCTGCTTACCCGGCTCTTGTTCCACCCTGCAGGGTAATTGATGAAATCCTCCGGCGCAAAGCCGGAGGATTTTTGTAATTTATTCCCTCTGTATATCATCTTCTTTAATTAAATTATGGAATTTTATGGTTTTCATATCCCCAATGTTGTATAATTGAATTTAGGATATGCAATGAATGAACATACAGGCGGGCGGCAGCCATGACGGAAAGAGTTTTTGTAAATCATGAACGCCGGGAAGTCATTGCCGGAGCTTTGATCAAAGCGGCGGAATTATTTACGTCTCACGAAGGAGAATCTTTTGACAGGATAATACTGGCAAACGGCATACAGCCCATAGCGGAGGCGGCTGGCCTGGATCGCGTTGTGTTTCTCCGCAGACTGGAAATGGACGGCGATGAACGGGTCGGACAGATTTACTGCTGGGATAAACTTGAAGGCGCGTTAACCTTTCCGGAACAGGAGCCGCATCTGCTGCCCGAGACTCAGCCGGCAGCACACTGGATTGGCGTTTTGGAAAAAAACAACTGCGTAAACCTGCGGGATGAAGACAGCACAACGGAAGATGAGCGGGACTTTTTGCGCATATTCGGCGTTAAGTCCATAATGCTGATTCCCATTTTTTCCCGCGGGGAGTTTTGGGGAGCCGTTGGTTTTTCCGGCCGCTCAAGCGGACTTGACTTTGACGAAGACTGCATGGATTTGCTGCACAGTGCCGCGCATTTGTGTGCCAACACCGTTATGCGCGCTGAAACAGAAGAGCACACGCAAGAGCAGAGCAGGCAGCTCAATATACGCCTGGAACAGCAGCAGCTGGTATCCGAAATTACAAAAATCCTGATTTCTTCCGGCGATACGGAACTGCACATAGAAAAAGTCATGGCCAAACTGGGGCAGTATTATAAGGCATCCCAGGTATTTATTTTCAGCATTGACAGAAAACAAGACGGAACGTACCCGACATATTATTGGTCAGAAAACAACACGCCTCTGCGCCATGCCAATGTAAATATAATTGAGTGGATACACGACAGCTTCCCCGAAACCCTGCCCGTGACTTTTACCCTGCCGTTTATATCCTGTGCGGATATTGCCGCCAGCCGGCATGAGCCTCTGTATCCCCTGCTGGAGATCAGCGTCAACGCATTTATGTGCGTACCGCTTTACCTTGAAGGCCGCTTGTGGGGAATTATGAGCGTGGAGCAGTGTAATGCGCCCCGCCACTGGACGGAAAACGAAAAACTGTTTGTCGTTATGGCAGCAAGCACCATTTCCGGCATAATTATGCGAAACACATACACGGCAAAACTCAAAGCCGCCCTTAATAAAGCGACCGAAGCAAGCAGGGCGAAAAGCGACTTTCTTTCCAACATGAGCCACGAAATGCGCACGCCGCTGAACGCGATAATAGGCATGACAACAATAGGCAGAAAAGCACCTGACATTGAGCGCAAAAACTATTCGCTGAACATGATCGAAGATGCATCAGCACAGCTCCTTGGCGTGATAAACGACGTGCTTGACATGTCAAAAATCGCGGAGAACAAGCTCGAATTATCATATATCGAGTTTAACCTTGAAAAACTTTTGAAAAAGACAACAGCGATTTTTTCCATCCGCATGGAAGAAAAAAAGCTCTCGTTTTCAATGCACATAGACAAGGACATACCCCAATCCATGATTGGCGATGATCAGCGCCTTACGCAGGTAATTACGAATCTGCTTGGGAACGCGGTTAAGTTCACTCCAGTCAACGGCTCCATAAGGCTTGAAACCCACTTTGCGGGGGAAAAAGGCGGCTTTTGTACCATTCTATTTTCAGTAAGCGACACAGGGATAGGCATAAGCGAAGAACAGCAAAAGCATCTGTTTGAATCGTTTCAGCAGGCAGAGAGCAGCACATCGCGCAGATACGGCGGTACGGGACTGGGCCTTGCGATTTCCAAAAGCATTGTGGAAATGATGAAAGGGGAAATCAGGCTTGACTCTGAGCTTGGCAAGGGCTCTGTTTTTACCTTTACGGTCAGGATGAAGCGCGGCACAGCGAAAAAACAAAAAGACCTTCCCGCTGAGACTCCACAGCGTACCGAAGAATCAAACCGCGGCATTAATGACCTTTTTGACGGCTGCTGCATACTGCTGGCAGAAGATGTTGAGATTAACCGCGATATTGTGCTGACCCTGCTTGAGCCGACACGCCTGAAAATTGACTGCGCGGAAAACGGCAAAGAAGTTGTCCGCATGTTTGTAGAAGCATCGGAAAAATATGATTTAATTTTCATGGATGTGCAGATGCCTGAAATGGACGGCTTTGAGGCAACGCAGCGTATTCGCGCGCTTGATACGGAAAAAGCAAAAAACATCCCCATAATAGCGATGACCGCGAATGTGTTCCGGGAAGACATTGAAAAGTGCCTGGGCGCAGGCATGAATGACCATGTCGGAAAGCCGCTGAACATCAGTGACGTTATCAGCAAACTGCACAGTTATTTGCCCAAACACCCCCAAACCTAAACCGCTTCGGAAATCTCAAAGCAGTAATCGCCAAGCTTTTCGATGCGGCGCACCAGTTCGATAAAAAGCAGTTCGCTCCTGACATTGCCGCCGGCCTCAATGCGCTTTCTGCCCATTTTTTGCAGCTTTTTGCGGGTTTTGTCAATGTCATCCTCAAGCTCTCCGGCGCGCGCTTTCTGCTCGTCTGTCGGATTGCGGCCAAGACGTTCTTTCAGAATACTTAAAAACTCTTCAACCATGTCAACGTAGGGAATCAGTTTGTCCATTTCCCTGGGTTTAAAAACGCAGTCCTTTACAACGCTTTTTTCCAAAAGGCGGCTGACACTGCGGCACTCATCGCTCATCTCTTTAAGGTTGCCGATAATCCGCAAAAGTTTGACAACACGCCTTCCGGTGCGCGCGCTCAGTTTTTCGCGGGAACACTCCACAAAAAAGTCGCTGAGCGCTTCCCGCATATCATTGACATGCTGCTCCTTTCCCGACAATTCCGCGCACAGGGCGGCAATGCCGTTCTCGCTGTCCTTCCCGCCGCTCTCACGCAAATCGCGCAGCGCCCCGCAGAAGCGGGAATACATGGAAGAAACAACACCGGCCATGTCGATAATTTCCTTTTCCGCGCGGATGATATTCAGCTCCGGCGAATTGGTTCTGCTGCCGGAAAGGTAGGCAAACTGGTAAGGCCCGCTTTTTTGCTCTGTTGTTGTTTTATTGGGCATCAGAAAACAAATGAGTCTTGAATACTGGTTTACAAAGGGAAGGAAAACAAGCGTGTTAATGATGTTGAACGTGGTATGCAGTCCGGCAAGGTGAAGGGGAATGGCCTCAGTGGCAGCCCAGGGATTTCCCGGCAAAATCAGATTAACAAGCCCAAGCAGCGGAATCAACAGGGGAAGCGCCCAGGCAACCCCGATAATATTAAACATGACATGGACAAGCGCCGCCCGTTTCGCGTCCGTGTTTCCGTTAAGCGAAATCAATACCGCGTTAAGCGTTGTGCCGATATTTGCGCCCAGAATCATCCCCGCGGCCATCTCGTAGGGAATAATTCCGCCAAACGCCATTGTTATGATTAAGGCAACCGAAGCGGTAGATGAATTGATGATGATGGTCATCACCACACCCACGCCCGCGCCGATAAGCACGGCAAGAAACCTCCTGTCCCCATACGCACCCAGAGCGGCAAAATCAAAAATCTCGTTTACATCGGCCATCCTCATTCCGGAGGTAAGAAAATCAAGCCCCAGGAACAGTATCCCAAAACCCAGGATAACCTCGCCTATGGTTCTGTATTTCCACTTGAACGAGCCAAGGATAAACCCCAGGCCTATCGCCGGAAGGGCAAGGCCGCTCATGCTTATCCTGAAACCGACAATAGAGATAATCCACGCTGTCAACGTTGTGCCGATATTTATCCCGAACAGCACGCCAATGGACTGGGTAAGTGAAAGAAGCCCGGCATTCACAAAAGAGACAATCATAACGGAAACCGCGGTTGAGGACTGAACAACAGCGGTAACCGCAAAGCCGGTAAGCACCCCGGCAAAACGGTTGGCTGTCATAAAGTTCAGCGCCGCCCGCAGCCGCCCGCCGACGCTTTTCTGCAAACCCTCGCTCATTATCTTCATGCCAAAGAGGAGCATGCAGACACCGCCGATGATATTAAGCACAATATTAAGCAACAAAGCTACCATAAAGAAATGTTCCCTATTCCTGTTTTTAAATAGTATAGCATTAAGCGGGGAATGCGGGAATACCGCCCTGCACGATGAACACATGCAAAATGTCAATACACCTATTGCGCACCGGAGTTTTATGAACTATACTAATGCAGTTCTTGTAAGCTTAATCTTTTGATGAATGTTTTGTGACGTGCGTCAAAGGAACGGGGGAACCAACTTTTTGGGGTGAATCCGGCATTTGCCGGTAGGGCTTTCTTGACCGAATCCGTCAGCTAACCTCGTAAGCACTTAAAGAGAGGAGCGTTAAAGTGAAGAAGAGTATCGCGTTATTTTTATCGGTAGTCGTTCTGTCCGTGGTTTTGTCCGGCTGTGCCCGCCGTGACGGAAATGTCATTGTTATAGGAGCTGCCGACTACACCGAGCAGTTCATCCTTGGCTACGTCATGCAGATTCTCATTGACGAGACCACAGACTTCAACACGAGGCTTGTAAGCAACCTTTCCAACACGGTTTTGTTTACAGCTTTCACAACAGGCAGTGTCGATCTGTACATCGAATACACCGGAACCATTTACGGGAGCTTTTTCGGCTACACGGAAATAAGGACACCTGACGAAGTATTTCAAATAACCAGAGACGGGATGAGAACCAGGCACAACGTCCGCATGCTGGAAAGAATCGGCTTCAACAACACCTACGCGATGGCGGTGCGCCCTGACACGGCACAGCAGTTTAACCTGCGAACCATCACCGACCTTGCCAGGGCCTCGCCCGAACTCACGCTTGGGGCAACCATCGAATTCGTAAACCGGGAAGACGGCCTTTTGGGTATTCAAAGGGTGTACGGCGTGAACTTCAGAAACGTCATCCCCCTGCAGGGTGCCCTGCGCTACACCGCGCTTATGAACGACGAAATTCAGGTAACAAGCGCATTTTCCACCGACGGGATGCTTTTAAGGCACCAGCTCGTTGTTCTTGAAGACGACCTTGCGTTCTTCCCGCCCTACCATGCCGTAGTAATGATCCGTGAAGAAACAGCGCAGGAGTTCCCGGAACTTGTTACAGTGATGAACAGGCTCATCGGCACACTGGACGATTACAGCATGCGGGAACTGAATTACCGTGTCGATGTTCTGCACGAAAGTCCGGCGGCTGTGGCACGGAGTTTCCTGAGGAACGCCGGTCTGATACCGTAAAGACCTGCCAGATTTTACCGGAAGCCCTACTGTCCAAAACACAATTTCCGGTTTACGGAATTGTGTTTTGGAAAATCAGCTTACTCCGAAAAAAGCCCAATAGCCCAAAGGACAAAAGCATAAGGTGAATCACTCTCATCGCTCGCTATAGCAAAATAAAACCTCATGCCGTCCAGGTCTGTGAAAGCAACCGCGCTATGGGGAAGTGTTCCAACACCAATATAATTATTGATTACAAAAACGTGTCCCGGCACCAGGGTATCAATTGTTCCGTGGGTGCTTATACGGTAAAAAACAAGGTCATTGTCCGCTGTGTCATTGCCTATGTTCACAACTTCAAAATCGTACACCGGTTGATATGTCCAAATGGCAATCCGTTCTCCGCCGTAAAACCCGCCGCGCAATTGGGAATAATCAAACTCATGAATACGCTCAAAAGTCGCCAATAGTGCATCGGTAACAGGGGCTATGTTGAGAATGTGGTTTGTGTGATGGCGGGGGCGTTCCGCGCGCGGCTCGTGGACGTCGTACGCTTGCGGCTCCTCCTCCTCCTCCAGAGGCCAGTTCCATTGCCCAATCCCGCTGTCAATTCTGCCGTCCATGAAGGTAAAGCGGTATGTTATTGTCGGACTTGCGTTGCCTTCCCGAATGCCCTCGCCCACGCTAACTACGGTTTCAACCACGGCACGGCTGCCGTCCTGTTCAATGAGGGTATGCGCCGCTGTTGCCCAATTCGGACGAGGCTGCCATTCATTCGCCGTAAAGATGAACAGATAACCGTCATATTCCTCAAAAGCACTGGTCACTCCAAAAATGTAGTGATAGCTGCCGTCAGCGATGTGCATGCTAACTCTGCTTTCGCGAAACTGCTCCCTGTCTACCCAGGACTGTGTATAGAATTGCAGCAGGTGAACGCCAATGTCGTTAAGGCTTGTAAAGCCCGATGATGGTAAAAGTATGCTGTAACCCCTTGAAAGAGGATGATGCGCGGGCGTTATTTCTTCGTACCAGGGCTGCCAGTTCCGCCTGGAATCATCAATGTGTTCCCACGCGAACGCCTCACGCCGATCCCACCAATCGTTCCAAAACTCCCCGGCGGCTGCTATTGTTTCGCCCAGTTCTTCCAGGGTGTATTGGCGGC
>WQRS01000074.1 GCA_009786615.1 Treponema sp.
TATGTCTGTAATTATTTTTATTTTAGGAGCAGGTCGATAGGAAATATGAATAAGATTTTTTTATGCAAGGAAACAGTCAAAGACGAAACTCGTACAGCACTGGTTCCCTCTGACGTGAAAGCGTTGGCTGCTTTGGGGTATGAAATCGCCGTGCAGAGCGGCGCAGGCGACAGCGTGGGTTACAACGATGCCGCTTACTCGGCGGCCGGAGCAAAAATCGTTTCCACTCTTGATGAGGGCTATCAGTTCTGCGATATTATCGTCAGAATCAACAAGCCGGATGACATAAAAGGCATCCGTGAAAACGCGCTGCATGTCAGCTCCTTTGATGTTTTTAATCAAAAACAGGCAATCAAAGAGTATGCTGAAGCAGGTATAAAACTAATAAGCCTGGAAATGGTGCCGCGGACAACGCTGGCGCAGAAGATGGACATTCTCAGCTCCCAGGCCTCGCTTGCAGGTTATTACTCCGTTCTTTTGGCGGCTTCAAAACTGCCCAAAATATTCCCCATGATGATGACTCCGTCCGGCACTATATCGCCGGCGCGTGTTTTCATCATCGGTGTCGGCGTTGCAGGTCTTCAGGCAATAGCCACGGCGAAAAGGCTTGGCGCCCGCGTTGAAGCCTTTGATACCCGCCCGGTTGTTGAAGACCAGGTCAAATCGCTTGGTGCCAAGTTTGTGAAAATCGACCTGGGCGAAATGGGAGAAACCGCGCAAGGGTATGCCAAAGAACTGACACCTGAACAGGTGGAATTGCAGAGGAAGGGGCAGGCGAAAGTGTGCGCTACTTCCGATGTTGTCATTACGACCGCGAAGGTTTTCGGGCGTAAAGCACCGGTCTTGCTCACAAAAGACATGGTTATGCAGATGAAAGCCGGTTCGATCATCATTGATATGGCGGTTAAAACAGGCGGAAACGTGGAAGGCTCAGACCCCGAAAAAGAAGTAGTGCTTGAAAACGGCGTGCGGATTATCGGTGGGGACGCGCTGGAACGCTTTATTCCCAGAGACGCATCGGATATGTTCTCAGGCAATATACGCGCTCTCCTGGAACATTTTTGGGATTCGGAAAACAAAACTTTCCGTCTTGATACTGAAGACGAAATTCTTAACGGATGTCTTATAACAAACGACAAAAAAATCGTCCACAAGAGTTTTATGGAGCAGGGGTAAAAGATGAACACGATTCTTTTAGTTTTTATATTTGTAATCGCGGCGTTTTTGGGCAAGGAGCTTATTTCCAAAGTTCCCTCCCAATTGCATACGCCGCTGATGTCCGCGACAAACGCCATATCAGGCATTACGGTCGTCGGCGCTTTGGTTGTACTCGCCATGAGCACAACCGGAAGGCTGAGTATGATTCTGGGATTCATCGCGATTGTATTGGCCTCCATCAACGTTGTCGGCGGTTACATGGTAACGGAGCGAATGCTTGGAATGTTCCGCAAAAAGGAGGATAAAAAATAATGCATGGGGAAGCTTTTACTAACCTCGCGTATATAATTGCGTGTGTTTTCTTTATCCTTGGCATAAAAAAACTGAATAAAGCCGCAACGGCGCGTCAGGGAAACTTTCTTTCTGCCTTCGGGATGCTGATAGCGGTTGTCGCAGTTTTTTTTGAAGGCGATTTCGTTCAGGCGTGGGATCCCGCAAACTGGATGCAAAGCCCCCATCTTTGGGCGTTTATTGCCATCNTAATCGGCTCGGTTATAGGTTTTGTGTGGTCTAAGGTAGTTAAAATGACCGGAATGCCTGAGCTCGTTGCCTTGTATAACGGCTTNGGCGGACTTGCCTCAGCGCTGGTAGCTTTTTCGCAGGTTTACATTGCCTTTTTCTTGGTGGGCAGGTACCACGATNTTGTGGAGTCNGTTGCGATTGGCGTAACGATATTTATCGGGGCGCTCGCTTTTTCCGGTTCTATGATTGCCTGGGGCAAACTTGCGGAAAAAATCACAGGGCGCGCGGTTGTGTTCAAAGGGCAGAATGCCATCAACTTGCTTTTGCTGATTGCCGCGGTTTCTGCCATCGCCATTTACACTATTCCGGGCATTGACAGCGAAACGAAGTTCATAGCAATTTTGGCATTGTCTGCCATTTCGTTAATCTTCGGCGTTATGTTCGTCTTGCCAATAGGCGGCGGAGATATGCCGGTTGTCATAGCGCTGATAAACAGCGCCACAGGTCTCGCCGTTGCCGCCGCGGGCTTCATTATTTCCAACACCGTGCTCATCGTATCAGGCTGTTTGGTCGGCGCGTCAGGTATGATTTTGACGCTGATTATGTGTAAGGCGATGAACCGCTCAATCGGCAACCTGTTGTTCTCAGGATTCGGCGCAACGGATGCTGTTTCCAACAAAGGTCCCGCAGCCGAGCCAAAGGCAATTTCGGTTGAGGATGCGTACATGATCTTGGAAGCCGCGCAATCAGTCGTTGTTATTCCCGGTTACGGTATGGCTGTTGCCCAGGCACAGCACGCGGTAAAAGAACTTGCCGAAAAACTTGCGGCAAANGGAACTGAGGTGAATTACGCNATTCATCCTGTGGCAGGACGTATGCCCGGTCACATGAACGTTTTGCTTGCCGAAGCCGATATTCCGTATGAGCAGTTGAGAACTATGGACGACATGAATCCTATTATGCCGACTCAGGATGTCGCAATCGTAATTGGCGCGAATGACGTCGTAAATCCAGCGGCTGAAACTGACACTTCTTCACCGATTTACGGAATGCCGATTATAAAGGCGCATGAGTGCAAAACTGTGTTTGTCCTTAAGCGCGGAAAGGGAAGAGGCTTCTCAGGCATTGAAAACGACCTTTTCTCCATGCCGAATACGCTTATGATTTACGGGGATGCCAAGTCAACAATCACTTCACTTGCCGGAGAGTTTACCGCGGGATAGCGGGAAAGTTACTGCAGGCTAATTTGAGGCTTCTATAAAACTCATCTTGAGTTTTATAGAAGCCTCCGCGTTGTATGTAATTGTCCAAACGATAAACATATTTTCAATACAATCTTCAATACAATCTACAGAGTATTTTTACCCAACGCTTGGACTCATAAGAGTTATTCTGTACACTTTTCAGTAAGTTTGCGATGCCTATAGGATTGGCTTCTTCGATCATCACACACTAAATTATGCAGAGCAAGAGAGAGTTTAGGCAAAATGGAAACCCCTGAAAATAACGAACGGCTTAAAACGGACGAGCACGGCGGCGAAAAGATTATAAGCAACGTGCGACTTATCATGGCAACGATTTTTCTTCTTGGCACAAGCGGTGTTGCTGTACTGGTGTATTTGAGAGGCGGCGCATGGATCCCTTGGCGCTCCCATATAGCAGTTGGTTTCCTTATGATATACGCTTTATTCACGTTCTTTTATGTTCGTAAAACCGGAAGGCTTGCCAACAGTTATAAATATATCACCGTTATCTTGGATGTTTCGTTTGTCAGTTCCATAGTTTGGATAGGGCTGACCTACCCGGATATTTCCCCGCCGCGCCAATTTTTTATGTACCGGGTTTTATTTTATTTTGTCCTGATAATGGCAGGAACTTTTAGACATAATTATCGTTGTGCGTATATTTCAGGCATTTATGCTGCCGCTTCATACACTGTGGTAATGTTTATTAACAGGGCGACATTGGGATTACCCCACTATTTTGAACTTGGCGGTCAATTGCTGTCTGCAACTTCTTCTGTGTATTTTGAATCGTTCACTGCTATCGGCCTTTTAATTACAGGCATAATTACAGGCATGGCAAGCAAGCGCCGCCTTAATCTTTTTTATTCGATGATTGAACAGGAAAAACTTCATCATCAAGAAGTGGAGGTCGCAAACAAGCGCCATCTGGAGCAAACCATGAAAACGAACAAGCATCTTAACGATGTTGTTGTTGAATCTTTTAGGGCTATAGAAGGCTTAACTTTCCATATCAACGATATTGAAGATAAAATCGTATCGCAAATCAATTCGATGCGGATTGTTTCAAAATCCACCCGTGATATTTTTTCCTATGTTGATTCTTTCAACGAAAAAGTGAATACACAAATTGCTTCTATGGAAAGATCCATCAAAGCAATTGAACACATGGTTGCCAATGTTACTTCGGTTAACTCGATTGCCGCAGAAACAAAAAGAACTGCAGAAACTCTTATGAGTTCAACCGAAGCAGGACAAAAAATGCTGCAGCAGCTCACCGATGATTTACGGCAAATACAGGAGCGTTCTGTAACGCTTTTTAATGCTAATAAAGCTATTGCAAGCATTTCCGCGCAGACAAATATTCTGGCGATGAATGCCGCCATTGAAGCTGCTCATGCCGGTGATACAGGAAGAGGCTTTTCAGTTGTTGCCGGGGAAGTGCGCAAACTGGCAGAACTTTCTTCCAAAGAGTCTGACGCGATTGCCGGGGAAATAAAACGGATGGAAGTGCTTATTGAACAAATAGGAAAGATTTCCAATATAACCATTGAATCAATTACGGCAATTTTTTCAGGCATCAAAGACATGGATCATTCTTTCGGTGAAGTCGGTGTTGCCGTTGAAGCGCACGCGGTCGAAGGTGCAGGAGTTATGGATGCTTTGAGAGTTGTAAAGCAGGTAACTGACGATGTGAAAGAAGGTTCGGAGAAAATTTACGAGCAGGGAACATTTATTGATAAGGAAATGACTGAACTTGAACAAATTTCCAATGTGCTTAACTTGTCAGTAAGTCAGATGCGTGAGGCGGAGAAAAAGGTCGAGGAATTCCTTGAAAAAGCAAAAAAGATAGTTTCGCTTGAGAGCGCATAATCGTTTTATGGTATAACAGACTTGTTCGCCAACCGATCGGATTGTCGAACAAGTCCGATACTTTCATGAATATTATACTTTTACTCTTGTAATAATTAAGATTCTTTGGTATAATTCGTATACAGTTCGCAAAGCTTAACAAGAAATAATGTGTAAATTGACAGCAGCTATGTTTAACTCTTCAAAGGATCACTTTTATGGTACTTGTGACTACTCATAAGTTAAAAGGAGCGCGGTATGGAAATTCGGGAAGTTAACGAGCGGCTCAAATCTAACGAGCGTGGAGCTGAAAAACTCATAAGCAACGTGCGCCTCATCATGGCAATTATTTTTGTCATGAGTACAACCGGTGTTGCTGTCATGGTGTATCTGGGAGGCGGCGCGTGGATTCCGTGGCGCGCTCACATAGCTGTTGGTCTCCTTTTGGCTTACGCTATTTGCGTGTTCTTTTATGTTCGCAAAGCCGAAAGACTCAGTGATAATTTTAAATATATCACCATTATCATGGATATCTCGTTTATTAGTGCCATAATTTGGATTGGGCTGACCTATCCGGAGATTTCCCCGCCGCGCCAGTTTCTTATGTACCGGGTTTTATTTTATTTTCTCATGATAATGGCAGGTACCTTTAGATANAGTTACCGGTGTGCATATCTTTCCGGTATTTATGCCGCCGCCTTATACGCTGTGATAGTATTTGTAAATAGAGAAGNATTGGGATTNCCTCACTATTATGTGTTTGATGGTCAATTATTGGANGNAACTTTTCCTGTGTACTTTGAAGCCTTCACTGTTGCAGGTCTTTTGATTTGCAGCATAATTACAGGAATGGCAAGTAAGCGCCGTCTTAATTTTTTCCAATCGACGCTTGAACAGGAGAAACTTCTTCACAAAGAAATGGATGAAACAAACAAGCGCCATCTTGAGCGAACCATGAAAACAAACAAACATCTTAACGATGTTGTTGTTGAATCTTTTGCCGCAATAGAAAACTTAAGTTCACATATCAACGATATTGAAAATAAAGTCTTGTCACAAATAAAGTCAATGCAGATTGCTTCACAATCCACTCGCGACATTTTTTCCTATGTTGATTCTTTCAANGAAAAAGTGAATACGCAAATTAGTTCTATGGAAAGATCGACCAAGGCAATTGAACACATGGTTGCCAATGTAACTTCGGTTAGCACGATTGCCTTGGAGACAAAAAAAACCGCGGAATCTCTTCTGCACTCAACTGAAACCGGACAAAAAATGCTGCTCCAGCTCACCGAAGATTTAAGGCAAATGCAGCAGCGATCCGCGACACTTTTTAACGCGAATAGAACTATTGCGAACATTGCAGGGCAGACAAACATTCTGGCGATGAATGCCGCCATTGAAGCCGCTCATGCCGGTGATACAGGAAGAGGCTTTTCAGTTGTTGCCGGGGAAGTACGCAAACTTGCGGAACTTTCCTCCAAAGAGTCTGACGCGATTGCCGGGGAAATAAAACGGATGGAAGTTCTTATTGAGCAGATAGGAAAAATTTCCAATACAACCATTGAATCAATTACTGCGATTTTTTCCGGCATCAAGGATATGGACTATTCCTTCGGTGAAGTTGGTGTTGCCGTTGAAGCGCACGCGGTCGAAGGTGCGGGAGTTATGGATGTTTTGAGGGTCGTGAAGCAGGTAACCGACGATGTAAAAGAAGGTTCAGAGAAGATTTATGAGCAGGGAACATTTATTGATAAGGAAATGAATGAGCTTGAACAGATTTCCAATGTGCTTAACTTGTCAGTAAGTCAGATGCGTGAGGCGGAAAA
>WQRS01000075.1 GCA_009786615.1 Treponema sp.
TGAAGCGGCTTCGTGGCGCTGGTTTGGCAGGAGTTCCGAAGACCTTTCATGGGCGGAGGCCGCCACGCTTGCGGTGCTGCCCAACAGTCCGGCGCTCATTCACCCGGGGCGCAATCGGGAAGCGCTGCAAAGAAGGCGCGATACGCTTTTGGGCTCACTTCATTCACGCGGGCATTTTGATTCAGAGACTCTGCATCTTGCCCGCGCCGAACGGCTTCCCGGTCAGCCGCATCCCTTGCCGCGCCTTGCTCCGCATCTGTTAAGCCGTCTGGTGATTGAAGCGGGCGGTGTTGGCGCTTTTTCCGGTGAGCGCCTTCCTGTGATGGTTACAACCATTGACCGTGATATTCAGGAACGCGCCGCTGAAATTATGAACCGCGCCACAGATCGCTTTTCTTCGCACGGCATAATGAACGCCGCGGCGCTTATCATCAATACGCGCACCGGCGAGGTTTACGCTTACGTGGGAAACACAATTACGCCGCAGGCCGCCGATGTCAACATTGTCACTTCGTGGCGCAGTTCGGGAAGCCTGCTCAAGCCGTTTCTTTATGCCGCAATGCTTGATACAGGAGACATTCTTCCGGCTTCGCTTAAAAGTGACATTCCCACTCGTGTCGGAAGTTTCAGCCCGCAAAACATGAGCCGCACGTATTTGGGCGTTGTTCCCGCTGACCAGGCGCTTGCGCGTTCACTTAACGTTCCCGCGGCGCGTGCGCTGAGAACTTACGGCGTTGACCGCTTTGCACGGCTGCTTCGCGCGATGGGGATTACAACGCTTTTCCGCCCCGGCTATGAATACGGACTTCCGCTGGTTTTGGGCGGGGCTGAAGTTACCCTTTGGGAGATCACAGGTTTATACGCGGGGCTTGGGCGGGCTGTACACAGCCGCGGTCTTGCCGGAGAAACTGAAACATTTTTCCCGCCGGCTGTGTTTCCGCGCGGAAGCCTTCCTTTGAATACGCGGCACGGTCAACAGCCGCTAATTTCCCCCGGCGCGGCCTGGCTTACGCTGGAAGCGCTCGTTTCCACAGCGCGCCCCGGCGAAGAAGCCCGCTGGCAGGAGCACGCGAGCGCCCGCCGCATTGCGTGGAAAACCGGCACCAGCTTCGGCTTCCGCGATGCATGGGCAATTGGAGTAACGCCAGAGTGGACTGTGGGTGTGTGGATTGGAAACGCGACCGGAGTCGGGCGGCCTGAACTGCGCAGCGTTCTCACTTCTGCTCCCGTGATGTTTGAGCTCTTTTCGGCTCTGGATGCAATCGGCGCAGGCCGTGCGCGCTGGTTTCCCCAGCCTGCAGTGAAACTTCGCTCGGCTGAAACCTGCGCCGCTTCGGGCTTTCTTGCAGGTCCAAATTGCGCTGATGTGCGTGTGGTGGATATTCCACGTTACGCGTCAGCTTCCCGCGCCTGCCCGCATTGCCGCCTTGTCGTGCTTAATGCATCAGGTAACCGCCGCGTAATGCTTGGAACCGGCGCTTACGAGGCAACCATCACGCAAAACTGGTTTGCCCTTCCGCCCGCTGAGGAATGGTTTTTTCGCCGCTGGAATCTGGATTACCGCCCGCTTCCGCCGCTTGAGGACTTTGGGCGTATAACAGCCGCAAATGCCGTGATGCCGGGGGAATGGAACCTCGCGCTTTTTAATCCTGAACCCGGTGCGCAGATTTTTGTTCCCCGCGAACTTGACGGCCGCGAAGGGCGCATTGTGTTTTCCGCCGCCCACCGCAATGAAGCGGAAATTATCCACTGGCATCTTGACGGCGATTTTTTGGGCATCACGCAGACTTTTCACCAAATGGAAGCCCGCCCGTCCGCCGGAGCGCGTATGCTCACGCTTGTTGATGGTGAGGGAAATATGCTTTCAAGGCATTTTACCGTTTTGCAAAACGTGGAATGATTTTTGAAGCGCTCAAAAAAGCCTTAAATCACAAAATCGGCGAAAGTATACATCCGCCTGAGAATGTCCCTTATTTTGTGGGCGTAAAGCGGATCGGCAGCCCACGTTCCTGCAAGCCCGCCTATGGTTGGCGAGGAGCCGCGCCGCACAAAACGAAAACGCGGGTTTACAAGCGGCTGATTTAACGGCGCTGTGCTCGCGTAGGCTTTTAGATGCTGAATGTGGGCGCGAACACCGGTGCGGGCATCGGGAAACCAAAGCCCATGTTGTCCCGGCCCGATTGAACCAAGCCCTGCGAAGTTGTTCATTTGGGGAGTCACAAGGTTGCCGAAACGGAGAAAACCTGTTTCCAAAATCATTTGCGCAAAAGCAATGTCGCTGTTTACGCCTTCAAGCGCCGCCTCTTCAAGGTAAATCACAGCAAGCGAATGGACAAAATCCCTATCCGCCCCAGGATTTCCGTTAAGCAAAAAGGCGGCTTTTTTCTGAGCGCTTAAAAAACCCCTGCCCATGATGTATTCCGGTATATGAAAGCCGCTTTCGGCTTCCCCGCCCGGCAACCGTGCGATCTCCGGTCGTGCAGCCGGTTGTGCGGTCTCCGACCGGGCGGTCTCTCCATGCGCCCCGACTGTCCAAACCGGAACGCTGCCCGGCGGATATGTGCCGCAGGAAAACAAAAGCCCCGCAAGGCAGAGGCAGAAAAGCTTTTGTTTAAGGTTTTTCGCATACTCATTCATATACGGAAATTATCGGTTGAATGCGCAATAATTATGTAGCTTGCCGGATTTTTCTGGCGGCGGCTGCGCTTGCGTCCCGCTATTGACCTGTACGGAAACGAGCACTATAGTAAAAATATGGACATTTCCATTGAGTTCAATCCTGCGGCTTTCAAACATGACGTGAGCAAAGCGGATATTCGATGGGCTTTTGATACTGCAATATACGATGGTTGGTTTAATGACGGCGAAGGTCATGTAAAAGACAAATATTTGCTTATAGGTTTTGATCGGAAGGGCAATCCTCTTGAGATTCTTTACAACATTGTTGATGCGCAAACCATAAATGTATTCCATGCAATGCCGTGCAGGAATATCTATCACCACTTTATACGGGAAAAAGGAAAACTATGGCAAGAATGACAGATGAAGAAGCGGACTATTGGGATGAGTATTATACAAAAAATCCGCCAGTCCCTGGTCCTAACGGAACCGGCTTTTTTACCCGGCAACGAAAATCCGCCCGTTCCGTAACCATCGACGATCTTTCCGCAGATTGGCTTATGACCAGAGCGATAGCCACCCAAAAAACTCCGGCAGAAATTATCGGCGAAATGGTTCGTGAGCGTATCGCCGCATCAATGGCGCAAGGGTAACCTTTTACGTCGAACAAAGATAGCCGCCAGTCTACCAAAATCGGCTTGCGTCCCGCGTACTTACGCCGCTTCGGCCTGCCCCACAAGCGCCTTAAACTCTTTCTCATCAAGAGTTTCCTTTTCAAGGAGCTTTTCCGCGACCTCTTCCAAAAGCGCGCGATTTTCCGTAAGGCTTTCTTTCACGGCGTTGTACTGGTTTTCCACTATGCGCGCAATTTCCTCATCGACATATTGCTGTGTCGCNTCCGAATATTCGCGGTGAAAAGNCGGCTCGCTTGTTTGGTTGCCGAGCATACCCGCGCTGCGCTGTGTCAGGGCGACATTCCTGAAACGNGTTGACATTCCGTAGTCGGTGATCATNTTGCGGGCTATGTCGGTTGCCTTTGTAAGATCGTTTGCCGCCCCTGTGGAGATTTTCCCAAAGATGATATCTTCTGCCGCGCGCCCGCCCAAAAGCACATTGATTTTCCCCAGCAGCTCTTCTTCTGTCATTAGATAGCGGTCTTCAACAGGCATTTGCAGCGTGTAGCCTAGCGCGCCAAAACCGCGCGGTACGATGGAGATTTTCTGCACGGGGTCTGATCCCGGTGTGAAAGCGGCAATCAGCGCGTGACCTGTTTCGTGGAAGGCAACTATGCGCCGCTCCTCCGGTTTTATCACGCGGTTTTTTTTCTGCAAACCAGCCACCGTTTTTTCGATAGCTTCCTCAAAATCCTTCTGCACCACCGCGCGCCGTCCGCCGCGTACGGCAAGAAGCGCCGCTTCGTTTACGATGTTCGCCAAGTCCGCGCCGACAAAACCGGGTGTTCCGCGCGCAACCGCGGCAATGTCCACTTCCGGGGCGAGTTTAACAGACTTCGAGTGTATGCGCAGTATCGCTTCCCGNCCGTTGAGATCCGGTCTGTCCACGAGCACTTGGCGGTCAAAGCGTCCGGGGCGAAGAAGCGCCGGATCAAGCACGTCAGGGCGATTTGTGGCGGCAAGAATTATAAGCCCGCTTGTCGCGTCAAATCCGTCCATTTCTACAAGGAGCTGATTAAGTGTCTGTTCCCGTTCGTCGTTGCCGCCGGCTATGTTGTTGATGCGGCTTTTGCCGATTGCGTCAAGCTCATCGATAAAAATAATGCCGCCGCCTTTTTCGCGCGCTTGCTTAAAAAGATCCCGCACACGGGCAGCGCCAACGCCGACAAACATTTCCACAAATTCAGCGCCTGAAATCCTGAAAAACGAAACGCCCGCTTCACCTGCCGCAGCCCGTGCAAGCAGCGTCTTTCCGGTTCCGGGCGGCCCGACCAGCAAAACGCCTTTGGGAATTTTCCCGCCTATGTCGGTGTACTTAAATGAGTTTTTAAGGAAGTCCACTACTTCCATCAGTTCTTCTTTCGCCTCATCAACGCCTGCGACATCGGCAAAGCGGGTTATAATGTCGCCTTCGGCAACGATAACCGCTTTGTTTTGCCCCACCGAAAGTACCCCGCCGCCCATGCTGCCAATGCGCTTAAAAAGAAAACGCCAAATAAAAATAAAAAACGCGATAGGAATAACCCAGCTAAAAATCAAGTTGAGCATGGTCATTCGCCCGCGTGAAACAGCGTGATAGGAAACACCCATATCGTCCATGAGGCGAATTAAATCAGGGTGGTTTATTGGCACGGTGCGAAACACCGTTTCTTCAACGCCGTTTACGCTCACATTTGGCGGCGGGCTTCTCAAAAGTAATCCGCGCTGGCGCTGGCGCGGGTAGGGCGAAGTAAAACCTGTGAAGTAATTATCAGAGATTTCCACGCGCCGAATTTCCCCGCTTGCAATTCGCGCTTTAAACTCAGAAAAATCTATGGCGGGAGTCGCCCGCTGCCCAAACGCCTGATTAAAAAGGCTTAAACCCAAAATGAGAAGTGAAACGTACACCAGCGTAAAGCGCCAGTTTTTTAAGGGACCGAGGTCAGGCAGTTTCGGCCCGCCTTCTCCCCAAAATGGAAACTTCGGCCCAGAGTCTTTTTGCTTTTGGTTGTCGGGATTCAGGTCATCAGACCCGTCATCATGCCCGCGATCGCTCATACTATAACTATGCTACAAATATGGAGAAATATGCAAGTCCGCTAATGCGTCACCTGAAAAACGTAAACTTGTGAAATCTATGCCAGCGACCTGAGTTTTTTTTATCTCCGGCGTCAATTTTCTTAAAAAACCACGCGGCGAATTCTTCCTCGCTAGCGCCTTCGGCTGAAGAAAAACCCATCACTTGATAGGGCTTTTCTCCCAAAGCGGCAACAGCACTTTTGGCAAAGGCTGTGAAAGATGCCGCAGCCGGCGGCCCTGAAATATCGGCTGAATGGGTTTTGGCGGTCAAATTAAGTTTGGCGGCAAAAAAGTTGATTATTGAGCGGGGAAGCTGAGTGTTCCGGTGAAATTTCAGGCACGACAAACGACAGCGAGCCTGAACCACGGCGGCGAAAGTACACAAGCAGTTCCCGAACGAGGAAAAACCAGCCTCTTATGTGATCGTTTACAAGAATTTCAATTTCTTCCGGTGTCAAAGCCTCCGCGCTTTTGTACACAGCCGGCGGACAGCAAACAAGAATGGCATCGTTAATCTGTTTCAGCCGGTTCTCGGCGGCAACCACGAGCGTTCGCGCGGAAATGGAACTTGACGGATTCCACGAAAGCCTGATACCGCTTCCCGCCGCCTCAGCTGATTCAGGCTTGTTTTCGTGCCGGTAAAAGCGGTTAGGAATTTGGGCGGATGCAAAAGTTTCCACCCGCCTTAACGCTTCGGCGGCGGCGGCTGAAAACAGGGGTGATTCGTTTCCGGCGATCAATATGCCACGAGTCATACCGTAAGTTTACCCATAGACGGGCTTTAAGTGAAGCTCACTCCTCTACACAAGCCGCAATGTTGAGTCATCTTTGCAATTCTCAGTTTGACAAAACTATGTTGCGTAAATATCCTTAACAACACCCTGTGTGGCGGATAGGAGGGACTCGTCGCCCGCTTGGAGGATCCGGCGAACCTTCGGTTCGGCAGAGCCGGCTTTCTTGCAGAAAGCTTATCGTCTCCTCTGCGGGGAATCCTGCGCAAATGGGCTCCTCACCCTCCGATCCGCCCCATCTGGCAATTATTCGGCTATTGCACAGCAGAATCCTGTCAAATTGAATT
>WQRS01000076.1 GCA_009786615.1 Treponema sp.
AAAAAACAGCGTTTTAGGCAACTGGTTCCCTAAGTTCACGCCTTTAGCGCCCGTCTTCCATCGCCTCAATTTCGTCCAAAAGGCTCCCCATCTTTTGGAATTGCAAAAGCGTTTCATTAAGGGCATTCTGGTAATCACTTGTTTTGGCGCCGAGCGCCGAAAGGTTCGTTAAGATGTCGTATTTGCCTTTGGTGTCCCGTCCCAGAAAACCGCCGATAAGATTTATCATGCTTGAGACAGCTCTTCTGATTTGCCCCCGAATAATTTCAGCGTCATCTTGAACATCCTCAAGCACAATCTGAATCTTGCGCCGCTTCACCGGAAGCGAAGTCATTTCCTGCTGCGCCTGAGCATAACGTTTGCCGTAGTCCCCGGCAGGAGAAATATCGTTTTCAAGTTTTTTTATATTATCTTCAAGTTTTAAAAAGTTATTGTATGCCTCAGTAAATTCCGTGCGGTTTTCCTTCCTGTAAAAATTACCATCAATAAGAATTGGGCTAAGTATTTTATTTGTCTCAGGGATAAAAACCGCCGAATGATAAGTCANCAGAAACGAGAGTGCAAAAGCGCCACGAAAATTAAGACCNTCAGGTGAATTTTCTGTGTAAGCGTAAGCGAGCGAGCGAAGTATTGCCCCCTTAAAAAACTGGCTAAACGCGTTAAGCAAGGTTGTGCGGCGCCGGGTGCGGAAATACACGGCGAAGTTAGCGTCAATTTTCTTTCGCCAATGTTCACGGTACACCAAAAACCAATCTTCGCCGCCTATCATTTCTTTTGGCTGCAAAGACATATTGCGGTCAGCGCAGCGTAAAATCCATGAAAGCGGCACTTTCCGGTTAAAATCTCTGATTACAGTGAGTGAGGCTTCAGCCTTTGCCAAAAGGGCTTGAATCTCCTTGTTGATGTTAAAACCCGCTTCTCCTGAACGCTCCTGAAGAGTGAAAATAAAAAGCGATTCCAAAAGCGTCATCGGAGGAACAACTTTTAAAGAGAACAATATGTCGTTAAGCGAGAATAAAAGCTCCCTCACCACGTTTACAGAACACATGGGACCTTCTTTGGCGTTTTTTGTGTTGAACGCCATTAAAAGCCTGTCAAAAAGAAACGATGAAAGCCCTTTAAGGCAGTTAAGCGAGCGCGCGGCAGAATACATGGTTTCACGCTGTTTTTCGGTAATTAAACTAAGAGCGCTGTCCATTGCGCCAAAAGCCATCTGGCGCTGCTCCATATCAGGTAAATCGGGGTACTTTTCGGCAATAACAAGAGGTTCAGTTTCCACCTCAAGCTCCTTGTGGACTTCTGCCATTTCAAGGGATGCCAAAAACGCGAAAAACGATCCTTTGTCGCGGTTGACGCTTGAGTCAAGGCTTGAGTAAAAAAAACGCGCGGCGGCTTTCAGTTTATCCATTTGGCGGTAAAATTCAGGTAACAGCATACGCTGTTCATGATTGTAAAGCCCGGGCGAGCGCTCATCAATTTTTCTGCTCAAAGCCGCCACCCGTGAATCACCAAAAATAACCGCCGCCGATTTTCCCCTGAAAAAACTCAAAAAAGCGTACAAAAAACGGGAAAGCCACGGAAGAGCGGCGAACTCAGTTTCCAGGTTTCCNTGCGGCAATGTTTCCCTGTCATCAAAGTAAAGCGTTACGTTAGAAATGCTTGACTGGTTTTTAAGTTTATCCAAAAGCTCATGCCGTTCGTCCAAAGAGATACTGGAGGCAAGCCTGTCAAAAACCATGTTTTCCGCCATAAGAGAACTATAAATCCCATGTTGTTAAACGTCAATGACATTAAATGAAAAGCACTTATTCCAAAGCCGTTAATGCCCTATCTGCCCTGCCTGAAAACCACTGTATTATTGCCTGCGCGCGGGTGGCAAAGGAATTGCCAACGCGCTCCCTCATGCCGGGCACCGAAGCCGCCTGCGCCATAGCTATGCTGTAAATAAGGATGTACTGCCCCGCGTCCAAAATTGCAAGCGTGGTACGGAGGTTGTTCCTGCCCACGGCGCGNATAATGCCGGCGTTAAGCGGGGTGATGTTTTCTTGTGTGAGAATTAAAGCGCCGTTAGAGGTGAAAAACCCAAAGCGGTAAACATTGTCGCCAAAAGTGAGATCGCGCTGGCTCACATAAAGTGAGAGCTCTTGCGGCGGCCGGGCAAAAACCGGATCCGGCATAGGTCTTCTTGTGGAAGGTGAGTCAATAACATGGGATGTTTCGTACAATGTCCGCATTTCGCCGCGGCTTGTGGAAAAGTATTGAATGCCCGCCAAAGTGCTCACCGCGACAAGTTCATTGAAAAGCCGCGTTTTTTCTTCAACCGTCCAGGCGGCTGTGGCGTTGGGCGGTTTTCTGTACAGGTACAAAATTTCCACCATCACACTAAGGCGCATATCAGCCTGCTCCTCACTCACGCGCCGGCGCAATTCATCGTTTAAAGGGATGAGCTGAGGATAAGGCGATCTGAACTGGACAGCCAGCGGGCTTTCCCCCGCCAGCAACGCGGAAGCCAGTTCCTCACCAACCAAAGCTTCAATCGAGGTTTCAACCGAAGCATAAGCACTTATGTTCAAGAAAAGCATGGTGAGAACGAGCAAAACAACGAGACGCTTTTTTCTATGTTTCATATGCGGAATCAAAACCTTTTGTGAAGCGAAAGGTAACAGTCCCTTACCGCCCCATTCCCCGGTTATACACACGCACTTGCTTATAAAGACCTTCGCCTTCGCTTTTCGTTTCCACGTCGGCTATGTCGTTGAGTGTGGTGTGGATAAGGCGGCGGTCAAAGGGGTTCATCGGCTCAAGCAAGACAGAACCACGGCTTCCCCGCACCCTGTCCGCCACCGCGTACGCAAGGCGCACCAGCGATTCTTCGCGGCGGATGCGGTAGTTTTCACTGTCAAGAATTATCCGCGTATCTTCCCGCCCTTTGCGGCTGGCAAAAATGTTGGTAAGAAGTTGTATCGCATCCATATTCTTCCCCTTTTTCCCGATGAGGATGGAAGAATGTTTTGAATCGATTTTAAGCCCGATTTTTTTATCTTCGCGAAACAGGATTGAAACCTTGCTCTCATACCCCATCCGCTGAATCAGGCCTTCCACAAAGTCAACCATCTGTTGCTCAAACTCGTCTTTGGGTTCAGGCTCCCCAAACATTGCTCCGCCGGTTTGCCGCTTGCCCTTGTCTAAGTGGTGCAAGCTCCGGTAATCATCCCCGGCGGCGCTTTGTCCCGCTCCGTTTTGGTTTGTGTGAACCTGTATTTTCACATAGCCTTTTTTAAAGAGACCTGAACGCTGGTTTTCTAAAATCTCCACGTCAAAATCATCTTTCTGCAAGCCAAGCATTTCCGCCGCTTTATCGATAGCTTCCTTTTCAGTGCGGCCTTCAAACTCATATACCATATAAACTCCCAAAACGCCTTAGCGTCTTTTCTTTTTCTTAGGCCCTCCGGGGGCAATGACCGCTTTCACCGGTTCGGCGGGCGCGGCAGCAGCGGCAAGAGCTTTTTTGCGCGCCAGGTACTTGTTCATGATCACCTGCTGAACCATCGTCAAAATATTGGACATTATCCAGTACAGAAGCAAACCTGAAGGCATATCATACAAGACGAAGAAAAAGACAATCGGCATAGCGTAAAGCATATACTTCATCATCTTGTTTCCCTTTTGATCAGGCGTCTGTATCACTTTTCCGTACAACAATTGCGAACCGACATAGATGAATGGTAAAATCCGCAAGGCATTCCAGCCAAGCAAGGGAAGCGCTCCCCCGCCGGCCGCTTGCCACACATATTCGGGAACCGAAAGATCAGGAATCCAGCCGGGAATAACATCGCCCCGCGAAGTTCAAAACTTGTGTTAAACAGGTTAAACATGGCAAGGAAGATGGGAAGCTGCGCCAGCATGGGCAAACAGCCTGAAAGCGGATTGTAGCCTTCTCGCTTGTAAAATTCCGCCATTTCGGAGTTCATCTTCTGGGGATTGCCTTTGTTGCGCTCCTGTATTTCTTTGATCTTGGGCGCAAGTGCCTGCATTTTCAAAGTCCCCTCCGACGCTTTTTTCGTCAGCGGGAAAAGCACGATACGCACAAGTATCGTAAGGAAGATAATTGCCACCCCGTAATTGGGAACTGTGTTGTTGTAAAAAAACGTCATCAACCATTTAAGGCCGTTTTCCAAGGGCGCCAGAAATCCCCTGCTTGCCGAAAGCGAAACAAGGTGTGTGTCGCGCAGGTTAAAAGCGTTGTCGCCGTTTTGGTAGCGATTTAGGTTTTGGTGGTTTTTAGGACCGAAGTAAAAACGGTGGCGATCTTCAAGCCTTGAGCCCATAAAAGCCGGACGCGTTATGTACATACGCGCCGCATCAGAAAGCCCCTGTTCACCGCGTATGGAAAAACCAATATCGTACACGGCTGAAAGCGGCATGGCGGCAAGGATAAAATATTTTCCCTCAATAGCCGCCCAGCTTGGCTGGTCGGTTACAATCGCCGTTGGGTTGCGGTCATTCACACGCTCGTTGCGCACCCTGCCGTTCCCGCGGTGAACGACAAAACGCCTGAAATCGTGCCGCCCATCAAGGCGCTCAAATGTCGGTCCAATCTGCGGACCGAAAATCAGCGTATATGCGGCGCCATGAAAGTCAAAAGAAGAAATGCCATGCCCGCCGTCCATGATGATGGTAAACTCAAACATATATTCAGTGGGCTTAAACTCATAACGTTTTATCACCGAAAACTCTTCACCTGCGGCGGTTGTAAAGTTTCCATAAAACTCAACGATAAGGTCAGTCACTTGCCTGACGTTAAAATTGCGCTGTCCGGGTCTTATCGTTCCGGCCATGACTTCTTCCAGATTGCCAAAAGCCACGGCAAAAGCCTGGGTTGCATCATCACCGGATAAAACCATCTCCACAGGTTGACCGCGGTCAAGATGGTTCATGAGCTGGAAAGACACGATGCTCCCCAACTCATTGGAAAGCACAACCCTGATGCGCTCAGTCTGCACGATCACCTGCTGCAACGGCACAGGCTCCGCATAGGGATCTTCTGCGGTTACGGGGAAGACATTTTCAGCGGCAACAAACGGCGCAGGCCCTGCAATCTCATGGATTGGCACAGGCGGCTGAGAAGGATTCATCGCGTCCTGAATCATCAGGAACACCATCATGACAGCCATCGAAAGCACTACGGCCAATATCGTTCTTTTTTCCATAAACACAAGTCCTTAAACTAACGGGTCATAACCGCCGGGATGAAAAGGGTGACACCTTAAAAGGCGGCGCAAAGCTAAAAATCCGCCCCGGCATATTCCATGCTTTTGCACCGCTTCATACGCGTAAGCGGAGCAAGTCGGCATATACCTGCAAGTTGGCGGAAAGTGAGGGGAAATCGCATAACGATAAACCCAAATGAGACCTAAGGCGAATCGACGGGTGAGCTTCTGAAAAAAAACAATCATGGTAACTTCCGCCTATTATAATCGGGCGCGACCNGATTTTTCGCCAGCAGACCCGCCCTGGTAAACAGCTCACGCATCTGCTCCAGCCTGACAGAAAAAACATCTTTGCCGGGTTTTACCAACAAAACTATGTCAAACCCTTTCACAAGATCATTTCGCAACAGCCGGTACACCTCTCTGCTTAGACGGCGTGAACGGTTACGCTGTACAGCATTCCCGAACTTTGCCGAAAACGTAAAAGCTATACGGTTAAGCCTGAGCCCGTTCTCCAACGTCAAAAGCTTTGCCCCCGAAGATGAAACACCACGCCTGCCAGCGAAAACTTCTTTTATTTCATTCCTTCTCTTAAGCCTTTCCAATTTTGGAAACCGGAAGGAACANNCTGCTTCCGTCAAATTTACCGCCTAATATGGCTTTTTCTCATCAGAAATCGTCAGCTTCATTCGCCCTTTGGCGCGGCGGCGCTTCAAAACAAGCCGCCCTCCCCTGGTCTTCATCCGCGCACGAAAACCGAATTTGCGATTGCGCTTGACCTTACTGGGCTGATAAGTCCGTTTCATGGGATCGTCTCCTGTACTATAAACACTAGAAAAGCAGTATAGAAGAATATAGCGGATGTGTCAATGACGCGCATTGCCCACGCTTATAGTAAAAAATGCCCGCTTTCAACAAAAAGCCGCTGTGCCGTCCACGGCGAAAGTACGTACACCAAAGGCAAAGCCGCCGCCGCCGCGAGCAAGCGTCCGTCCCCGTTTTCCGCCGTGCCAACATGGACGGCGCGTGATGTTCCGTCCCCAAGCCAAAGCGTAATACTCCCTTCCATGTTTGTAATATCAGCCACTGTGGACGCGGCGAAACCCGCGCCTTCCGCTTCCAGCACCGACCTTAGCCACGCCTCCACCCGCGGGGCAAGCACGTCAAGGCTCTCACTACCCACAATAACCCAGCCGGCCCCTTCACGGCGCAGGG